>JAFOXR010000043.1 GCA_017391675.1 Muribaculaceae bacterium | reverse complement strand
GTAGCGCTTCAAGACCGAGCGAATGCGGTTGGCACGGTTCTTGGACAGGCGCTGGTTGAGTCGCCATGTACCTTCGGGTGAGGCACCCGACACTATGTGAATCTTTGAAATGGACTTGAACACTGTGTCCTCATGGAGCTTGCGGAAACGCTCCACAAACGCCTCAAGGCGCTTGCCGTTATTCTTGAAGTTCGGTTCCCACAGCGAATATCCCTGACGGAAATATACCTCCAGGGTGTCTGACTGATGCTCGACTTTTGTCTCTTGAGCTGTGGCAAAAACGCAGCCAATGCAACAAAAGAGCAGAACCGCTATTGAGTGTCTTATATTATGCATTGCGCAGTAAAAAAAAACTTGTGTTATCAATATTTACAAGTCATTGACATATGTAAAAATATGACATGACGGGTTAATCACTTGCAAATATAGGTAAAATGGAATCTCCTTTAGTATTTATTTTGTTAAAAAACATTAACATCATAGGAATTATAATGACCGAATGGACAAAAAGGCAATTTTAGACAAAAATACAAAAGATTATTAATTTCATGCGATAATCTTAGAAAAAAGTACAAAAGATGCCCTGTCGGGCATTGCCGAAAAAGGGCTAAAAGGACCTTAAGGTCTTTAAGGAATTTAAAGGAATTTAAGGCCATGTGCTTTACCTAACGGTGTCGCGGACCCCCTCGGGGCTTTGCCCCACTCCCCCTAACCTAGTGGGAGATTCCTTAAAGTGCCACTTCAATATATGCGACCCTCCAGGTCGTGCACCTCTGCACCTCTATCCGGTGGTGGCACTGCATCACTAAAGCGCTTTACCCACAGCCCGCGAGGGCTGCGTCTAGGATAACCGGGGGCTTTTCTCAGAAAAGCGGTGATGTCTGAAAGACATCTTTTTTATAATAGCCGGGGACATTTATGTCTCCGGTAACGGGTTTCATCATCTTTTGCCGTCTGGAAGACGGGAACCTGGTCATTTTGGGAAATAGGGTTCATCTGGCGAAACACCCATTTCTATTAACCAATCACGATATTCATCTCTAAACGAAATCTTTTTATGATGCTCTTTTTGATTACTGATATAATTTATAACTGTTGGGATTTCTTTCACCGAATAGGTAAATGCCGCATACCCCTCTTCCCAACCGTTCCAATTAACAAAGGAACCATTCTGAGATATCAAATAGCTTGACTCCTGCTTCAACTTCTTAAGGAACTCACTTAAAGACCACTTTGATGTTATATCTACAAGTATATGAACATGATCCGGCATTCCTCCTATCCTATATACATATGCTCCATTTTTCCTCATTAAATCATATAGTATCTTATAGACAATACGCTCTTTATCAATATTTATTGAGGGTATTCTCTTTTTTGTGCTGAACACGATATGATATACTGATTGGGTAAAGCTCATAGTCGATAATTATATTTTCGCAAAAATATGACTTTAATGGAAATTTCGCAAATGTTTCGCGTCTTTGCAGACGCTTTCCTATTTTGATTCCTTTCGTCCGACGGTTTGAAAACCGCCGGCTATTCATCTGCCTATCGGCACTGGTCTTTCAGACCTTTTTTTAGATTGCCCTTCACCGACACTTTGAAAACCGCCGGCTATTATATTGCCTATCGGCACTGGTCTTTCAGACCTTTTCTTTTAGATTGCCCTTCACCGACACTCTGAAAACCGCCGGCTATTATATCGCCTTTCGGCACTGGTCTTTCAGACCCTTTTTAGATTGCCCTTCACCGATACTTTGAAAACCGCCGGCTATTATATTGCCTTTCGGCACTGGTCTTTCAGACTTTTTTTTAGACAATGGTTATTGCATTTCGGTGAGGACGGCGAAGGCGCGTTCCATTATGGCGTCGATGCCGGCGGAAATCTCGGCATCGGTCATGTCGACTTTACAACCTGGCGAAGGCTCTACTCCAAACTCGGTGACTACGCCGTTAGGGTCGGTAATCTCACTGGCTGACATGCGAACGCTCCAACCGTTTGGCATGTCGAAGGTGAACGGCAAACCGCTGCCTCCGCCTGTGGTATCTCCTACGATGCGCACATTGGGCAAGGTCTTCATGATGGAGACGAAGTTGTTGGTGGCACTGTATGATGCACGGTTGGCCAAAACGACTACGGGCTTGAGATACTTTATGCGCGTGTCGTCAATGGGTTCGAAATAATAGTCGTAGGGTTCGGAGAAATCGTCATGCCCCGGACCTGTCTTGTGGGATATTGCACCGGCATGGATTCTCTCGGTGATAAAACGGCGCACGAACATCTCTACATTGGGAAGGTAACCGCCTCCGTTGTTGCGCACATCGATGATGAGTCCGTCGCTGCTAGCCAGGTAGGCGAGCACATTGTCGAGATTGCCTTCGCCGATGGCTCCCATGAAATCGCCATAGTACATATAGCCGAAGTTGTTGCTCAGTATTCCGTACTTTATGCTTGCCGATTTCTTATAGTTGAAATTGAGATAGTACTGGTCGATGATGCGTTCGTCGTAATTTCTCGGGTACTGTTCCCATATCCAGTAACGGGACACGTCCCAACCTGAAACGAGATTGGTGTGACCGTCGCGCAGCTCCTTGAGCATATCGGCGCACACATCGAAGAGTGCAGTGCTCGACATTCCGGGGCGCAGCTTCGCACGATAGCGCTGCCCTACTTCGTCCCAATCGACATTCTTGTACTTAAAGAAACAATAATGCTGGTCCACACTGGTCCACAAGGCATCGAAGTTGCCGTAGACATCGTTGTCGAACTCTTCGGGTTCGTGGCAAGCGCCAAACGGCATCGCCACCATAATTATATATAATATGTATCTTATTGTTCTCATGCGACTCGTGATTTAATACATTGCCGATATCACTCTGGCTTTATCGCTCAACGGCTTCCCTGGCTTAAGGCTTATCCATTCGCCACCCACGCCCAGGACAAAGGAATGACGGAATATCTGAGTGTTGAGATTGTTTACCCAACTCGTTTCGGCAACGCCACGATATCCCACACGCAGCGTGGTGTTGCCCAGATGCATGTCGGCAGTAACCAGATTGGTCATGGTGAAGCAGTTGCCTATCCAGCCCAGATGCACCAGTCCTGAAGTGTTTCCTTCGTACATCTCGAAATAGTTCTCGCCATAGTCAAGCGAATACATCACTCCCAGTAGCGGCAACGATGCCTGATAGCGCAAGGTGACAGGCAGGCGCCACAGCTTGAGGTTATATGCTACCATGCCCGAAAAGCCTATGTTCCAGGCGGCTTTTACTGAAACTACATTATTGGAATTAGCAGGCGCATACAAGGCTCCTCCACGCACTGAAGTGAAGCCGCCTGCATAGAACTGCAAGCGGGGTGCGAGCAAATCGCGCCAACGGTGCATCATGCCCCAACCTGCATCGACCATAAGCGTGTGTATCGTGCGGCTGCGAGCCGGATTCTTCGCCGGGGTGTAGTCGATTCCTGCATTGAGCTGCATCACCCAACGCTCGGGACTGAACTTCATGGCTTGAATGCGCTCATATCCCAACCGCAGGTCTATACCGTCGTAACGCACCGGCGACAGATAGGTGTCAAGCACCGATGCACGCCCAACACTGGCCATAAACGATGAGATGACCGGGCGCAGAGGCTTGGGCTGCACGCTATCCCTGCAACATTCGGCTCCGCTGCCTGCCAACACGCAGAACAGCACTGCCAATACCGTATTTAATGCTCTTTTCATAAGTGCATGGACCGTCAATCGTTCGGAGAATCGTCAGCGTCTTCGTCGAAGAGTCCCTTCTGCCCTGTGAGTTCGGCAAAGATATCCTTCTGGCTCTTCACCGGCTCGTCGTCGACAGTCATATCCTGTCCGTCCACTTCGGGCACGGCAACTTCTTCATCTTCCTCAACAGCACGAGGTTCCAGTTCGTTAACGACATCTATCTCGAAATTGGACAATCGCTTGCCCTTGGCCTTGAAGCTCTTGTCGCCTATGAATTCCTCGGCATCGATCACAAGCGGTTCGCGGAACGAGTCGCCCCCGCCAAACTTCACCTCGATGCGAGGATAGCGGTCGCTGCTCAAGATGAACAGGTGCGAGTCCTTGTTGCCACCGATGAAGCTCTGCCGCTTGGCCGATGCTTCAAAGTGGAAACGCTTGATATAGTAATAGCCCTGGTCGGCATCAAACAGCACGGCAGTCCACACCTTGCCTTCATTGAACTTCTCGATGCGAAGAATGCCTTCATCGTAGTGATTCTCGGCATCGAAAGTGGTGGTGCAGAAATCGCCATTCTTGTAAACGACAAGCACCATGTCGCTAGGATTGAATTCTCCGAGCGAGTCGCCACGGCCGTCGTAGTTGAGCCTCAACACATCGGGGTCGAACCACACCTCACGGCCGCCCAGCGTAGAAGCTCCGCGCTCCTTGAGCGTGATGCGGTGGATTTCGTTCTTGGTGACAATGTTGCCTCGCGACTGCTTACCCTTGATTGCCAAATCGGCAAAATCAACCTCGAACTGCAGCACTTTAAGGCGGAACTTAGGCTTAAGCGTGACTTTCAGCACCTCGGCTTCACCATTCTGATTGGCAGAGAACCACCAAATCTTCGAGCCCGGCGTGCCTTGAGTCATGTCGTATTCCTTGTCGCGAGTAACACCGGTTACGGCAAAGCGTTTCATGTAAACGATACCGCCCTTTCCGTCCTGGTATACCACATTATATATAGTGCGCAAGTCGTTGCGCTTGAAAATATTCAGATACAGGATATTCTTGCCCACATAAAGCTTGTCGGCAACATGGACCACCTTATATGTACCGTTCTTATAGAAGATGATGACATCGTCCATATCGGAACAGTTGGCTACAAATTCCTCTTTCTTCAACGATGTGCCGATAAATCCTTCCTCACGATTGATATACAGTTTCTCGTTGGCCTCGGCAACCTTAGAGGCAACGATGGTGTCGAAGTTGCGTATCATAGTGCGGCGAGGATACATGGCTCCGTATTTCTCCTTCAGGCTTTCATACCACTTGATAGTGTTTTCTACCAGATGAGCCAGCTTGTCGTCGATTGCAGCGATGCGTTCGTTGAGCGAAGCTATGCGGTTGTCGGCCTTCTCGCTGTTGAACTTCAAAATGCGTTCCATCTTTATTTCGAGCAAGCGCAGAATGTCGTCGCGAGTAACATCGCGCACAAAATCCTTCTTGTAAGGTTCAAGACGAGAGTCGATATGTGCCACTACTGCGTCCATGTCCTTGCTCTGCTCGAAGCCCTTATCCTTATAAATGCGTTCTTCAATGAAAATGCGTTCCAGTGAGGCAAAGAACAGCGATTCCATCAATTCGCCACGCTGGATTTCCCATTCCTGGCGAAGCAAGTCCTTGGTGCGGTCCACGCTATAACGCAGCACATCGCTCACTCCCAAGAAATGAGGTTTCTTATCCTTAATCACGCAGCAGTTGGGCGAAATGCTCACTTCACAGTCGGAGAATGCATAGAGCGCATCAATGGCCTTGTCGCTCGATGTTCCCGGAATGAGATGCACGATGATTTCGGCATTCTCGGAGGTGTTGTCGTCGACACTCTTGATCTTTATCTTGCCTTTCTCCTGAGCCTTGAGTATGGATTCGATAAGCGAGCCTGTGGTCTTGCCAAAAGGAAGGTCGGAAACGACAAGCGTCTTGTTGTCGCGCTTCTCAATCTTTGTGCGCACACGCACTGCCCCGCCACGCTCGCCGTCGTTGTAACGGCTCACATCGACATATCCTCCAGTAGGGAAATCGGGATAAAGCACGAAGTCCTCGCCCTTAAGATACGAAACCGAAGCATCGATAATCTCGTTGAAATTGTGAGGAAGAATCTTGCATGCAAGACCTACGGCAATACCTTCGGCACCCTGCGAAAGAAGCAACGGGAACTTTATGGGCAGAGTGATGGGCTCGGGTTTGCGGCCGTCGTAGGATACGGTCCAGTCGGTAATCTTAGGATTATATACCACATCAAGCGCAAATTCCGAAAGGCGCGCCTCGATATAACGAGGAGCCGCCGCACCGTCGCCAGTGAGTATGTTACCCCAGTTACCCTGAGTTTCGACAAGCAGGTTCTTCTGACCAAGCTGAACCAATGCATCACCGATAGAAGCATCGCCATGAGGGTGATACTGCATTGTGTTACCTACGATGTTGGCAACCTTATTGAAACGGCCATCGTCAAGCTCCTTCATGGAATGCAGGATACGCCTTTGCACAGGCTTAAGCCCGTCCTCGATGTGAGGCACGGCGCGCTCAAGAATCACATAGGACGCATAGTCGATAAACCAGCGCTGGTACATTCCGCTCAACTGCAAACGCTTGTCACCTACCGGAACATGATAACTAGAATGAGCCTCACTTCCCGAAGAAGCGCCACCCATTTCCTCACCATTCAACTCTATTTCTTCGTTTTCCTCTTTCATTAAATTTAAGAATAGCCAAACAATAATGCGCACGAACAAACGACCATAATAATCGACATTTTCACCGCATTATAGTTATTTAATTAATATAAATGCATAAAGCATCAGCAAAAATACAAAATAAATCGAAAAAAATCGTTTACTTTGCACCATAATTGGAAATTTAGGGGAAATGGGCACATTTCTTCTACTTTTCATGTATTTAAATGATAATTAAACACTAAACATAACAAGAAAATGGCAAAACAAGAAGATTCGTTCAAGAAAATCGTTTCTCATGCAAAAGAGTATGGATTTGTATTCCCTTCAAGTGATATCTATGATGGACTAGGCGCCGTATACGACTACGGACAGCTTGGAGTGGAAATGAAGAACAATATAAAGCGTTACTGGTGGGAATCAATGACGCTGCTTCACGAAAACATAGTAGGTATCGACTCTGCAATCTTTATGCAC
Organism: Muribaculaceae bacterium; assembly: GCA_017391675.1. GTDB lineage: Bacteria > Bacteroidota > Bacteroidia > Bacteroidales > Muribaculaceae > RGIG4576. The sequence goes on along the minus strand of JAFOXR010000043.1, from coordinate 90,604 downwards.
CCTACTATCTGGAAAGCATCGGGACACGTTGATGCATTCAACGACCCTCTAATCGACAACCGCGACTCAAAGAAACGCTATCGCGCCGATGTACTTATCGAAGACGAGATGGCAAAATTTGACGATAAAATCGAAAAAGAAGTGGCTAAGGCCGCTAAGCGTTTCGGCGAAAGCTTTGATGCAGAACTTTTCAAATCAACCAATCCTCGCGTTCAGGAAATCGCACAAAAGCGCGAAGAGCTTCACACTCGTTTCGCTAAGGCAATGAACGATAATGACTTGGCTGAATTGAAGCAAATCATTCTTGACTACGAAATCGTAGACCCAATCTCAGGCACAAAGAACTGGACCGATGTGCGCCAATTCAACCTTATGTTCAAGACTGAAATGGGTAGCACCAGCGAAGGCGCAATGAATGTGTACTTGCGTCCTGAAACCGCTCAAGGTATCTTCGTGAACTTCCTTAATGTACAGAAGACCGGCCGCATGCGCATTCCTTTCGGTATCGCACAGATAGGTAAAGCATTCCGTAACGAAATCGTTGCTCGCCAATTCATCTTCCGTATGCGCGAGTTTGAACAAATGGAAATGCAATTCTTCGTGCGCCCAGGTGAAGAACTTGACTGGTTTGCTAAATGGAAAGAGACTCGCTTGAAATGGCACAAGGCTCTAGGCATGGGCGACCACAAGTACCGCTACCACGACCACGACAAGCTAGCTCACTATGCAAATGCAGCTACCGACATCGAATTTGAAATGCCTTTCGGATTCAAGGAAGTGGAAGGTATCCACTCTCGTACAAACTTCGACTTGAGCCAGCACGAAAAATACAGCGGAAAGAAGATTCAATACTTCGATCCAGAAATGAACCAGTCATACACTCCTTATGTAATTGAAACTTCAATCGGTGTTGACCGTATGTTCTTGAGCGTGCTTTGCTCTTCTTACGAAGAAGAAAAGCTTGAAAACGGCGAAACTCGCGTGGTTCTTCACTTGCCTAAGCAACTAGCTCCAGTAAAGGTTGCTGTGATGCCTCTTGTTCGCAAGGACGGTCTTCCTGACAAGGCTCGCGAAATCATGAACATGCTTAAGTTTGACTACGCTTGCCAATATGACGAAAAGGACTCTATCGGAAAGCGCTACCGTCGCCAAGATGCAATAGGTACTCCTTTCTGCGTAACTGTGGATCACCAGACTCTTGAAGACAACACTGTGACAATCCGTCACCGCGATTCAATGGCACAAGAACGCATCTCAATAAGCGAACTTGCAGGAATTATCGACAGCGAAGTGAGCTTGAAGAATCTATTGAAATCACTAGTTTAATAACAGCAAAATGAATAAGCTACCAATTATAATCCTTCTGCTGGCTTCAATCTGCGCAGGCTTCGCTTCATGCTCAAATGAAGAGGAGGACCTGTGGGACGAATACAAGGAATGGCGAGCAACCAACGAGAACTGGCTGCTCGAACAAATCTCGAAGAAAGATGCCGACGGATCAGACTTCTACACAAAGGTGGTTCCGGAATGGAACAGCAACGCCTATGTGTATATACATTATTTCAACGACCGTAGACTCACTAGCGGCAACTTGTCGCCAATGTATACTTCAACGGTCGATGTGAAATATATAGGACGCTTGTGCGACGGCACTGCATTTGACTCATCATACCTTAACACATCTCCTGCCGACAGTATCTTCAGAACTAAGCTGTCGGATGTCGTGCAGGGCTGGACTATCGCGTTGAGCGATATGCATGTGGGCGATTCATGCGAAGTGCTTATTCCTTACCAGTTTGCCTACGGCTCGTCAGGACAAGGCGCTATCAAGCCTTTCTCGACGCTTCAATTCAACATAAAGCTAGTAGATGTAGCTGGATATGAAATCCAACCATAAAGTAAAAATCTAATTTTATGCAAGACAATAAAGAAGAGAAAACGGGTGCGGGCCTACCCGATAACGCTTTCCGCGAACTGAAGGAGGGAGAAAAGTATGTTCCAGTTCTTCACCCAGGAAAGACTTACCCGGAAGTAACACCTTATTCGGTGTCAATGGGCTTGATTATGGCTGTTATTTTCAGTGCAGCCGCTGCTTATCTTGGACTTAAAGTGGGCCAGGTATTTGAAGCCGCAATCCCTATTGCAATCATTGCCGTAGGTATGTCAAGCGCAGCAAAACGCAAGAACGCATTGGGAGAAAATGTAATCATTCAATCCATTGGTTCATGCAGCGGTATAGTTGTTGCAGGTGCTATTTTCACTCTGCCAGCACTTTATATCCTCAAGGCGAAATATCCTGATATAGCCGTAAGTTTCCTTGAAATTTTCTTGAGCTCTATGCTTGGAGGTGTGCTTGGAATCCTGTTCTTCATACCTTTCCGCAAGTATTTCTGCTCCGACATGCACGGCAAATTCCCATTCCCTGAAGCTACAGCCACTACTCAGGTGCTTATCTCAGGCGAAAAGGGCGGAAACCAGGCAATGCCTCTAATCATGGCAGGTCTTATAGGCGGTATCTACGACTTCCTTCTATCAACATTCGGCTGGTGGAGCGAAGTGCTAACTACAAGAGCAATACCTGCATTGAATATCCTAGCCGACAAGACCAAGGCTGTGTTCAGCATCAATACTGGTGCGGCTGTTATGGGTCTAGGCTTCATCGTTGGATTGAAGTATAGTTTCATAATTTTCGCCGGCAGTGCTTTTATCTGGTGGATAATCATTCCACTACTTGGAATGAATCCTGAAATGGCTAGTGTGCCTGCCGAAGAAATATTCTCTGGTTCGGCTCGCTTCATTGGCATTGGCGGTATCGCAATGAGCGGTGTGATAGGCATTATCAAGTCGTGGGGCATCATCAAAAGTGCCGTAGGACTAGCTTCACGCGAAATGAAAGGTGGTTCGGGCGAAAAGAAAGCTGTAGTGCGCACACAAAAGGATATTACCATGAAGGTAGTTGTCTTTGCATTGCTCGCAGCATTCATCGTTACTTTTGTATTCTTCTATGTAGGCGTTATACACAATCTATTGCAAACTGTAGTTGCATTCATCGTTGTAGCCGTTATTGCATTCCTGTTCACTACAGTTGCCGCAAATGCCATCGCAATTGTGGGCAGCAACCCTGTATCGGGAATGACACTGATGACACTGATTATCGCTTCAGGTATTTTTGTCGCTATCGGACTTAAAGGCTCTTCGGGTATTGTTGCATCAATGGTAATAGGTGGGGTTGTATGTACAGCACTATCTATGGCAGGCGGTATGGTCACCGACATGAAGGTGGGATACTGGCTAGGTACCACACCAAGCAAGCAACAGTCGTGGAAATTCCTAGGTACATTTGTATCGGCTGCTACCGTAGGCGGAGTGATGCTTATCCTTAATGATGTCTACGGCTTTACAGGAGAAAACGCGTTGGTAGCTCCACAAGCAAACGCTATGGCCGCTGTAATAGACCCGCTGATGATGGGTGGAGAAACACCATGGTTGCTATACATCGTAGGTGCTGTACTTGCAGTACTTCTTAACTGGTTAGGCGTACCTGCACTAGCATTCTCACTAGGTATGTTTATTCCAATGCAGCTTAATGCCCCATTGCTTGTTGGCGGTCTTATAAGCTGGTTTGTAAGCACACGCTCTAAAGATGAAGCAACAAACACCGCACGCCAAGAACGCGGTACACTTCTAGCATCGGGATTCATCGCCGGAGGTGCATTGCTAGGTGTTGTGAGCGCAGGTATGCGTTTCTTCGGGTTCGAATACAGCTGTACATTTGAAGAATCACAACTTCAAATAACTGGTGTAATCGTATATGTATTGCTTCTATCATGGTTTACATGGAGCTGTTTAAAAGCTAAGAAATCATAATTCTCATAACTTGTTTTTTGGGGCATAGCATTAAATCCTGCTATGCCCCATTTTTTTGCATCACATAATTTGCTAACTTTGCACACATGAAACAATTCGGCTTATTTTTACTCGCCTTACTGGCATGCACTTTCAGCGCACATGCCGCTGACTATGAAAAAGAATTCAAAAAACATGGCTTTGTTGATGTACAAGAACTGGACTCCACTATACTTGTTGAGTTAAAGTACTCAACAACCGACAATTTTATGGGTATAAACATGTATGGCGATTTGCAAAAAGCATATTTCCGTCCAGAGATTGCAAAGAAAGTTGCTATGGCTCAAGCTATGCTCAAAGAAATAAACCCTGAATACTCGCTTATCATTTATGATGCAGCCAGACCTTTAAGTGCGCAAAAATCCATGTACGACAAAGTTCAAGGTACAAAGTACCAACGATATGTTGCCAATCCTTACTCTGGTGGCGGGCACCACAATTTCGGCTGCGCAGTAGACCTGACAATAATCCATAACGGGGTACCGCTTGATATGGGTACAGGTTTTGACAGCTTCGACACATTGTCACATATTGACAATGAAGAGGCTAACCTGAAAAATGGCACATTAAGCAAAGCTGCATATAATAACCGCAAACTGCTACGAAGCATCATGAAGAAAGCCGGCTTCAACACCGAACGATGTGAATGGTGGCATTATGATTGCTACAAGATAAAATACGCCCGCAAGAATTTCAAACGCCTGGACTTCTAGGCGACTACATTGGGTCTACATCATAATAAAGAATTACAGACTTCATTCTGCTGTCAACTGCAAGCATATTTTCATATATCTGCCTAAGTATATTCTTTACTTTAGGCATTGATGCCTCATTCTCCATCTTAAGAACAATTTGCCTGATATGAAAATTCTGCACACGAGCCACCATCGGAGGTTCTGGCCCTAGCACACGATGCTTGAAAACTTGACGCAACATGTTGCTGTATCGGACCGACATTTCAGTTATCACGCTATCATCACGATGTTTCAAATATATGTTTATGATTTTTGAGAATGGAGGATAACAGAACCTCTCCCGCTCTCCTAATTCATATCGATAAAAGCCTAGATAGTCGTGACTCTTCACAAACTGTATTACCGGATGCTTTACATCACTCGTCTGTATAACCACCCGTCCCTGCTTTGCCTTTCTTCCAGCTCGTCCGCTCACCTGTTCCATCATGTTAAAGGCACGCTCGTCCGATCTGAAATCCGGAAAATTTATCATCGTGTCGGCATTAAGGATTCCCACCATAGTAACACCGGCAAAATCCAATCCCTTTGTCACCATTTGAGTTCCCACCAATATATTCATCTTGCGTGAAGAGAAATCCTCTATAAGTTTCTCGTAGCTATTCTTATTCCGAGTCGTATCCAGATCCATACGAGCTATCTTTTCATCTGGGAATACGCCTTCTATTTCATCTTCAATACGCTCAGTACCATATCCCACAATTTCCAAGGCGGGCATCTTGCATGCAGGACACACTGAAGGCAGTTGCATGCTATGCCCGCAATAATGGCACGACAATGTATTCACATGCTTGTGATAAGTAAGCGAGACATCGCAATTCTCACACTTAGGAATCCATTCGCACTGCTTACAATGTACCATAGGCGCATATCCTCGCCTATTCTGGAACAATATGACCTGCTCCCCTGCTTCCAGACTGCTTCTGCTCAGTGAAATCAACCTGTTAGAGAACATTCCGCGCATTTCTTTCTTCTTGCGAGCCTCACGAGTGTCTATCACCTCAACTTCAGGCAATTCAATATCTTCATATCTCGTCAGCAACGACACAAGCCCATATCGGCCTGTCTCGGCATTCCTATAGCTTTCAATCGCTGGAGTTGCCGACCCCAATAAAGTCTTTGCTCCATGCATGGAAGCCAATACAATAGCCACATTACGGCCATTATATCTAGGTGCAGGATCCTGCTGTTTATAGCTGGTATCATGCTCTTCGTCTACAATAACAAGCCCCAAGTTGGCAAACGGAAGGAACACAGAAGACCTCACGCCGATAATCACGCAAGGTTCATTTGAATTCAGCAACTTCTTCCATATATCCACACGCTCGTTGTCGGAGAATTTTGAATGATATATAATCAACTTATCACCAAATACAAGCTGCAAACGCTGGGTAAGTTGAGTTGTCAAAGCGATTTCTGGCACCAGATACAACACCTGCCGACCGTTCTTAAGCACTTCATCTATCAAATGCACATATATAGAAGTCTTTCCGCTTGAAGTAACGCCATGCAATAATGTAATATTCTTTTCCTTATATGATTCGTTTATCTCACGCAATGCCCGTTCCTGCTCGCTGCTTAGCACAGGTTTATCCTGAACATTAACTATTCTATTTGCGAAGCGGTTAATCTCCTTTTTATATTGAACCAGGATTCCTTTGGCAATAACAGCACTCAGCACAGCCTGAGAAACTCCCGAGCGTTGCAGCAACTCAGTTTTCTTAACTTCCCGTGGCTCACCCTTCTGCAGCCATTTGGACAAATCCAAATATGCCAATAACAAAGATTCCTGTTTGTTGCTCCTGTGAACCGCATCAAAGTAACGGTGCAATCCATCACTGTCGCCATGTTCGAGATTAAGAGATATGCACACCTCAGTCTTGGGACGATAGTTGTTCACCACTTTCTCGGCAACATATATCGCGTCCTTCTCCAGCATTCGGCTCACAACAGTTTCAACATTCTTGAATCCTGTAGCCTTTGTAATTTCATTCAACTGGACTTTATCTCTTGAAGAAACAAGATCATATATAATCCGTTCACGCTCATTAAGTTTACAGTCCTCCGAATCTTCATAGTCGGGGTTCACTGTCACTTCAGTTTCACTTTCGACCTTAAGACCTGCTGGCACAGCAGCTTTATACACTTCACCTAAAGAGCAAAGGTAATATTCCGAAATCCATGACCAGAACTTGAGCTGAGGATGCCGAAGTATCGGACTATCATCAAGTAAAGAAAGAACTTCCTTCACTTCATAATCTTTTGGCTCATTTCCATGAACCATCACCACGATTGCCGTGTAGAACTTTTTCCGTCCGAATGGCACAAGCACACGGCTCCCCACCTTCACTTCACCCATAATATCTGGTATGCGATAGGTATAGGTAGCATACAATGGTAATGGCAAAATTACATCGGCAAACAAGTTCATATCAAACGGATATCAATAGTTTCTAATATGCAGATACAATAATGTAGAGCCGGAGCAAGATTTGTCCACCTCTACATCAATATATTTTATTTTCTTAGAAGAAATAGGTACAAGCCAGTTTCCAGCAACGGTTTCTTGCCGAAAAATCATCAAGTTGCTTAGTCTTGAGAGCATAACTCATGCCCCAGCAGTAGCTGGCATTTACTTGAAATCTTTGCAATATTTCGCAGCCGACACCTACATCTATACCGAATTCGCCACCAGCGTACTCCATTGCCTTTATATTGCTATGACCTACCAAGAAAGAAAATTCTGGCCCCGCAAACAATATTGGCATAATAGTGTTTTCCAAGCCATTCAAATTCTTGAATTTAAACTTAAGATGTATAGGAATTTCCAAATAATGAAGCAACATGTTTTCCTTGCCATAACCTTGCGAGCTCCATAGTGGACGCTCACCCAAATTCAAGGTTGCACCTCTTTGAGTATAAAGCAGCGACGCATCTACGCCAAATCCTATTCCAGGAATCATCAGTTCCCCTGTTACACCTGCTGTGGCTCCTACATTCTGATTTATGGTAAACAAGTCCTGATCAAAGCTCAAATTTGTATAATCAACTCCTGCAACAACGCCCCAACGAGTTTGCGCCTGGACTTCATTCACGCCAAGCATGGCAATGAATAGCATTACTATAGCTAGTATTTTCTTCATGTCTTAATCCGTATCTTATTTAAACTTTATGCAAATCTACCATATTTTATCGTAACCACAAAAAAATGTCGGCATTTATCTATACGATAAAAGCCGACACTTTATTTTTTATTCTATAAAATATTAGAACAAATATGCAGCTGTTACAGTCCAGCAATTGTTTCTGCCAGTTCCTGCTGGTTCTCCTTCTTTTGCTATTTTATTAACAATTTTTGTAATACCCCAACCATAACTAGCGCCAATTTGTACATGCTTTACAAGTTCTACACCTAGACCTAGATTCCAAGCAATATCACATTTTTTGTCATTGATCAAATTTTCGATTTCAGACTTACTCATCTTGAATGCGAAACTTGGTCCTGTAAAGATATATGGGCTGATAATATGACTTACAGCTGGTAATCCTAACTTATACTTCAAGTTCACTGGTATTTCAAGATAATCTCTTTTAAATTTCTGAGAACCATCTTGTGTTTCCAAAGTAGGACGATGAACATACATTACAGAAGCATCAACACCAATACCAATAACAGGTACAGTAAATTCACACATCACACCTAAGTTATAACCAGTACGATTATCGCTATCCTTAAAATCATTTTTCAAACCTTCTTCACTGAAATGCAAACTATTAAAGTTAGCTCCAGCTTTAATACCAAATTTAAATCCACTTGCACTAGCGGTAGTACCCATTAGCATCACTGCTATCGCAATAAAAAGTAATCTTTTGATTTTCATATTTCCTATTATTTAAGTTATATTTTGCACAAATATAGACACTTTTTCACAAATTACAAATTTAACATCTACATTAATAACAAATTTATTGCCAAAATTACTTATCTTTGTGACATTATGGAAGAACAGACACGACTAAATATTGAAGAAAACATAGTGAAGATGCTTAAGACTGTATTCGACCCGGAAATACCAGTAGATGTCTACAATCTAGGCCTCATATATAATATAGATGTGCAAGATAGCGGCCATGTTCGCATTGACATGACGCTTACTGCCCCATCTTGTCCTGCATCGGAATTCCTTATGGAAGATATAAGAATGAAAGTTGAAAGCGTTGAAGGAGTAAAGAGCCTAGATGTTCAGCTCGTTTTTGAACCGGAATGGGACAAGGACATGATGAGTGACGAAGCTAAACTCGAATTAGGATTCTTATAACACCACATCTGCTCCAATGAACAAGCCTGTCTATTTCTTGTCCGATTTCCATTTAGGCGCCAGATATTTTTCAAACCCTAAAGAAGCTGAAAGACGCGTTGTAAGCTTCCTTGATTCAATTAAGCACAACGCGAGCGAAATATATCTTATGGGCGACATTCTTGACTATTGGTATGAGTACAAGTGTGTTGTTCCCAAAGGACATACCCGTTTCTTCGGAAAGATAGCTGAGCTATCCGACCTCGGCATAAAGATTTACTGGTTCATTGGCAATCATGATATCTGGATATACGATTATCTTCCCGAAGAATTGGGAATAACCGTCATTGACGGCATTCAGATAAAAGAAATATCAGGAAAGACATTCTTCCTTAATCATGGCGATGCTATTGGTCGAAGAAAAGTCTCATTCCGTTTCATTCGAAGTCTTTTCAGGAACAAAGCTTGTCAGTTCCTGTACTCAATGCTGCCTTCGTGCCTCACAATTCCATTTGCCCATAAATGGTCTAGCCATAGCAGAGCATCTGAAAACAGTAATTCAGCTGAATGCCTGCGTCCTATCTCCGATTTCGTAAAAGAGTATTCGGCATCTCACCCCGAAGTGGATTTTTACATTTTCGGGCATCTGCATATAGTAGCAGATGAAGCTGTCACGGACAATGCCAGATGCATTATACTCGGAGATTGGATTGACAAGTTTTCTTATGCCGTATATGACGGGAAAGACATCTCTATACAATACTACAAATCCCCAACACAATAACAAATTGTTAGTGTCAATTCTCAATTATAGCAGAAAATCATTTTTAGGCACCACAAACCATGCACAGAAGACTAGCTATTCTATCATTTTTCCAAAAACGACAAGAAAAAGCCTTCGCAAGACAACGAATTAACTATTATTAACATAAACATTCAAAGCATTGTTAACGATTTGATTTTCCGCACATTAAACAAGCACAAATCATTCAAAGAATCAAGCGACCCCCAAAAACATATTTTAAAACATATTTTTTTATTTGCCGCAAACGGAAATATGGGCTTATATTTGCGGCATAAACCTAAAACAATCTTTTTTACCTTAAAAAAAATTATACCTATTGAAGACCTAAAAAGCGACTTTGTTGAAAAGTCGCTTTTTAATTTTTATATGAATTTTCTTTTTGTTTATTTTGCAATAAATTCAATATCTCGAATGACAAAATATGCAATCATAGTAGCAGGCGGCAAAGGTACCAGGTTTGGAAGTGATATGCCAAAACAGTTTTTACCTCTCAAGGGAATTCCTGTTCTCATGCACACAATCGCTAAATTCAAATCATGCAAAACGCAAATTATAGTAGTTCTCCCCGAATCACAAATAGGCATTTGGAAAGAACTGTGCGTTACGCATAACTTCAACATTCCGCACACAATAATAGCCGGCGGACACACCCGCTTCCATTCAGTAAAGAATGCATTGGACAGCATTTCTCCTAGCGAAGATGACCTCATCGCTGTTCATGACGGCGTGCGTCCCCTTGTGAGCACCAGTATCATTAATGAAGCCTATGACACGGCATCAATACATAATTCGGCCATCCCAGCAACCGATGTGACTGATACCATAAGACAATTTAATAACGACGGAACTGCATCGGCTACACTCAACAGAGCTTCATTGAAAGCAGTACAAACCCCGCAAACATTCAAAGCCGAGCTACTCAAAAGAGCATACAGCCTGCCATACACCGACACATTCACCGATGATGCTTCGGTTGTAGAAGCTACTGGGCACCAGGTAACCCTCACCAAAGGTGATTCTAATAACATAAAAATAACACATGCAATCGACCTCATCATAGCCGAAGAACTTATTGAAAATGAATGATATTGTTCGCCTAGACATAAAGTACCTGAAAGGTGTTGGTCCCAAAAGGGCCGAACTGCTCGCAAAGGAATTGAATATTCATTCCTATTACGACATGCTTTACTATTTCCCATTCAGATACATTGACAAGTCTCAGATACATAGAATCTGCGACATTTCGGGCGACATGCCATCAATCCAGCTCAAAGGACGATTTATCACATTTTCCGAACAGGGAGAAGGCGCTCGAAAAAGACTTCATGCCCTATTTTCCGACGGTTCTGGCAATATTGAAATCGTATGGTTCAATTCGGTGAAAAGAATGAAAGAATCTCTTCTGCCTGGCAAGGAGTATATAATATTCGGGAAACCCACTCTATACAATTCCCGCTACAGCATCTCTCACCCCGAAATAGAAGAGTCAAAGCCAAACCTGGAGCCGAAAGGACTTCGCGGAATCTACACTCTCACCGAAAAGATGCGAAACAAGTCCTTAACGTCAAAAACGATACAGCAGCTTCAAGAAAACCTGCTAGCCTCTATAAAGCAGATTGACGAGACATTACCCAAGGAAATTCTTGAACGCTACAAGCTCATGGGCTTGCACGAAGCACTTATCAACATTCACATGCCTCGCTCAATACACGATTTGCAAAGGGCACAGCTAAGACTGAAATTTGATGAGCTATTCTTCTTGCAACTTAATATTCTACGCTTTGCTAAATCACGAAACAGCAAGATTTTAGGATTTAAATTTGACAAGATAGGAAACTATTTCAACAACTTCTACAACACTTCACTACCATTCCCGCTCACAAACGCCCAAAAGCGAGTTATAAAGGAAATTCGCAAAGACATGGGCAAGGGCAGGCAAATGAACCGGTTGCTCCAAGGCGATGTGGGTAGCGGCAAGACTCTCGTAGCTGTCATGTCGGCACTTATAGCACTTGACAACGGCTACCAAGCAAGCATCATTGCTCCCACCGAAATACTTGCTACACAGCACTATGCTACAGTGAGCGAAATGCTCGAAAAAGTTGGAGTAAAAGTTGCTCTGCTCACAGGCTCTACCAAGAAATCGGAAAGAGATGTAATACACAGCCAACTTACTAGCGGTGAGCTAAACATACTCATAGGCACACATGCCATACTGGAAGACACGGTTCAATTTCACAACCTAGGCCTTGTAATAATTGACGAACAACACCGATTCGGCGTTGCACAAAGGGCAAAGATGTGGCAGAAAAATACAACTCCACCACACATTCTCGTAATGACTGCGACACCTATTCCACGCACTCTGGCTATGACTGTCTATGGGGACCTCGATGTCTCGGTTATTGACGAACTGCCACCTGGCAGAAAGCCAGTTACTACCGTCTTGAGATTTGACAACCACCGCCAAAGCGTTTATCGGTTTATCGGAGAACAGCTCAAATTAGGGCGGCAGATTTATATCGTATATCCATTAATTCAAGAAAACGAAAAGCTCGACTTGAGAAACCTTGAAGAAGGTTACGAAATTATCAAGGAAACATTCCCTAGCTACAGAGTGTGCTTTGTGCACGGAAAAATGCGACCTGCCGAGAAAGATTATCAAATGCAGCTTTTCGTAAATCATAAGGCTGACATCATGGTTGCAACAACCGTTATTGAGGTCGGTGTAAATGTACCTAATGCATCGGTGATGGTAATTGAAAATGCCGAGCGATTCGGTCTAGCGCAATTGCACCAGTTAAGAGGACGAGTTGGACGAGGTGCCGACCAGTCTTACTGTATACTCATGTCAAACCAGAAACTCAGCAAGGACACAAGGCACCGGCTTAAAGTCATGACCGAGACCAACGACGGCTTCATCGTAGCCGAAGAAGACATGAAACTGCGCGGACCTGGTGATATGGAAGGCACGCAGCAAAGCGGCATTTCGTTCAATCTCAAGATTGCTAATCTCGCAAAAGATGGCCAAATAGTCCAACTTGCACGCGATGCTGCTTCGGAAATAATTGAGAACGATCCAATGCTCACGCTGCCTCAAAACAAGACTCTTGCCGAACAATTAATGTTCCTTTTCCAAAAGCAAGCAAACTGGAGTCTTATCAGCTAATAGTATTGAACTCGCATATTGTTCTCTGTATCAGCACTATAATTAGTTAAATAATTATAAATGCCCATATGTGCCATTTATTGTATTTAGTTAATTTTCAAATAGTTACACATTGTCACCACATCGAATCAGCTACAACAACGCTCTTCCCACTATTGAATGCATTTTAATATTCAAGATTTATTCCTTAACTTTGAAAAAGTTTTAAACCTAGAAATGGATTATGGAAAAAACATTAGTTATACTCAAGCCATCGGCAATGGGACGCGGCATTGCAGGAGAAGTCATTACACGATTCACCAACAAAGGCCTCATTCTTGCCGGAATGAAAATGATACAACTAACCGATGCCATTCTTGATGAGCATTACGCACATCTTATAGAGCGCCCATTTTTCAACAGGATTAAGACTTCCATGAAAGCTCAACCGGTAATAGTCATGTGCCTAGCCGGAATTGATGCTGTGCAAGTAGTGAGAACAATGACTGGTGTTACTAATGGCAGAAATGCTGCTCCTGGCACAATCAGAGGAGACTTCAGCATGAGCGGACAAGAAAATATTATTCATGCATCTGACTCGGTTGAAAATGCCAAGATTGAGCTAGACCGTTTCTTCAAGCCAGAAGAAATTTTTGAATACACACCAATTACAATGAGCCTGCTTTACGCTTCCGATGAAGTTTAAAGCACAAAGATTTTAAACTATTATTACTGAAAATGAATTTTATAAAAATCATCACAATAGGGATTACAGCTGTTTCGGCTTTATGTTTGACTCAAACAGCCGAAGCACAGAACTTGCAATCCGTATCAGACTACAACAAGGCCCACGCACGCCTTTTGGCATCACAAACCAAAGTGCAGGACCAAATTAAACTTTCGGAAACAGAAATCTTCGCCAACCAATGGATTGAAGAAGAAGAACCCGAAATGGACATCTACACCGAAGGTTGGGACAGCAAGCAAGTAAACCCTTACGACCAAAACAAAGTTCCAGAAACTAAGCAAATTGATGTGAGCAAATTCTGCATTCCATGCCCTGGTAGAGTAACCTCACCTTACGGATATCGTCCTCGTTTCCGCAGAATGCACAAAGGTATCGACATGAAACTGCAAACCGGAGATACTGTTTACGCAGCTTTTAGCGGTAGAGTGAGACTTACCAACTACGAACGCCGCGGCTATGGATACTACATCATATTGCGTCACGAAAACGAACTTGAAACAGTCTACGGGCACTTGTCAAAGTTCCTAGTAAGCGATGGCGAAGATGTTAAGGTAGGACAACCTATAGCACTAGGCGGAAACACTGGCCGAAGCTTCGGTTCACACCTGCACTTTGAAACACGCTACATGGGATTCGCTATAAATCCTGCTGCGATTTTTGACTTCGAGAATAAAACCACACACACCGATGTGTACACATTCGACAAAAAAACATTCACGAAGTCAAGAAACTATGCTCCTGGCTCACGCTACAAAGCATCAGGCAAAGCGACTTATCGTATAAGGAAAGGCGACAACCTGGGCAAGATTGCAGCTAAAAACGGAACTACAGTTGCAAAGCTTTGCCGTCTAAACGGTATTTCAAAAAGCACAACCCTAAGAGTGGGAAAAGTTATAAGAGTAAGATAATTCTATTTTCATAAACAACGAAGGCGGTAAAGATCATTCTTTATCGCCTTATCTTTATAATCCAGCCAAGCTTTTAAGTTCTTCGGGACTTGGATTTTCTGCCACTACCTTACCTGTCTTGTCAAGCAAAAGGGCTTTCATACCACGAGCCAGTTCATATCTTGCATAGAGCATTGATTCCGAACCCTCACGCTCATAAAATTGCGACACTGCATTAAGCTCATCATTCTTCAAAATCTCCTGGTAAACGCCAAAAGATGAATCAAAATTCACAGCCACGAAATCTATTCCGTCTAGCGCTCTCACTTCTCGGTCATACTGTATATTCGCAATACGCGACTCAGCATCAACCGAGTTCCAGAACGACAACAGCACATATTTTCCTTTCAGTTTCTGCAGCTCTACCGTTGTCAAATCATTTTCGACCTTAAAGTTCGGAGCTACATTCCCAACCGTACCCCTAAATGGGTTCGAGCTGTACGCAGTCAAGAAAATAAAGAATAGACACGCTGTCACAATTCTCAAAAGTGTTTTCTTCATTTCTTCTTTTTTAGTTCCTACATCAGGCAGATTCAAGCAATCTCTATCGCTTCTGCCTCGCCGATTTTCGGCTTTTGGAAGTCACGGTACAGAATTCACATTCACACGCGACACTTAATTTTGGTGCAAAGATAGCATAAAATATTTTATCTCGCAAATATATAGCAGATAGCAGCCATTTTAACACTCTGAAATACAAAGTATTAAACAAAGCATCGCTTCTCTTAAATTTAACATATAAACATATTTTTAGTTTATATGTTAAACACTAACTACAATCAATATCAGAGGCACACATTTCACCGCTCTACAATGCCGAATTTAACATTTCAGCCCATCACGGCCAATTGTTAAAAAACGCCTTATTTCGCAACTCATTAGGTAGTAAAAAAAATTATGACTAATTTTGAAAATTATAACGATAATAGCACTTTTATGGAAACAAATGAGTTTGAATTAATCCTCATCAACATAGCCGGTAAAGACCGTCCTGGACTTACCTCGGCTCTCACAGGAATCCTAGGCAAATATGACGCATCAATCCTAGACATTGGTCAAGCCGACATTCACCACACTCTATCACTTGGCATACTCTTCAAGACAACTAGCGACCTAAGCGGCACTATCATGAAGGAATTGCTATTCAAAGCAGGTGAAATGAATGTTTCAATAAGATTCTCCCCTATTACAATCGAAGCATATAACGAATGGGTAGCCCGACAAGGCAAGCACAGATACATAATCACAATATTAGGAAGAAGAATCACAGCAAAACAAATTGCAGCTGTTTCAAAGATTGTTGCTGAGCAACAGCTGAATATTGACGCCATACAACGACTCACTGGCCGAATGCCTCTTCACGAGGGAGAAGAAGCCATGGACAAGTCCTGCATAGAATTCTCAGTGAGAGGCACTCCTATCGACAAGTCTCAAATGCAGAAAGCTCTTATGGAGCTTGCTTCAGAGCTGGAATTTGATGTATCAATGCAAGAGGACAATATTTATCGTCGCAGCCGCCGACTAATATGCTTCGATATGGACTCCACACTTATTGAAACCGAGGTTATTGACGAACTTGCAATAAGAGCCGGTGTGGGCGACGAAGTAAAAGCCATCACCGAATCGGCTATGCGAGGAGAAATTGACTTTAAGGAAAGCTTCACAAGACGCGTAGCACTGCTTAAAGGACTCGACGCCAGCGTAATGAAAGACATTGCCGAGAATTTGCCTATGTCAGAAGGCATAGAACGGCTCATGTCGGTTCTTAAAAGAACTGGCTACAAAATCGCTATTCTTTCCGGTGGTTTCACTTACTTCGGAAATTACCTTAAGCAAAAATTCGGCATAGACTATGTGTATGCCAACGAGTTGGAGATTGAGGACGGAAAACTCACAGGACGATATGTGGGAGAAATCGTGGACGGCAAGCGCAAGGCCGAACTGCTAAGGCTTCTTGCACAAGTGGAAAATGTGAACATCGCACAAACTATTGCAGTGGGCGATGGAGCCAACGACCTTCCTATGCTGTCTACTGCAGGACTAGGCATCGCTTACCATGCTAAGCCTAAAGTAAAAGCTGGAGCAAAGCAAAGCATTTCAACAATTGGCATTGATGGTGTGTTATATTTCATGGGATTCAAAGATTCCTTCATCACCGACGGCAACGACTTCAGCATGCCCCAGTGAGAAAAAATGAACAACAACCTAATTGACATTTATGAAACGCTTTATTCTGCATTTGCTAGCAGTATTGCTGGCCACAACCGCCTCACATGCGCAATCGGTAGGACTAGTGCTCAGCGGAGGCGGAGCTAAAGGCATTGCCCACATAGGAGCAATACAGGCCCTAGAGGAGAACGACATTCCTATCGACTATATTACTGGCACTTCAATGGGTGCCATAGTAGGCGGACTGTACTCTGCAGGATATACTCCCCAAGAGATGATGGATCTCATCATGTCTAAAGGGTTTGCCGACTGGTCAACAGGCGTTATTAATCAAAATCTCACTTATTATTTAGACAAAGGCACAAGCACACCGGCTTTTGTCACACTCAATTTTGCAATACGAGACTCCACAAAGAAATCATCTAGCATTATCCCGTCAAGCTTAATCAACCCTATACCCATGAATTTTGCATTCATGGAATTATTCTCGGCTTATTCGGCACAATGCGGCAATGACTTCAACAAACTGTTTGTTCCCTTCCGCTGCGTGACCTCCGATGTGTTTCACAAGCACAAGGTTATTTGCCGCAATGGCGATTTAGGAGAGGCCATACGCGCTTCAATGTCGTTTCCGCTTGTTTTCAAGCCCATTTTTAAAGATGGTGTCCCGATGTTTGACGGCGGGATATATGACAATTTCCCTGTTGATGTTATGCAAAAGGACTTTGCTCCCGATTTCATTATCGGCATTGATGTGTCCACAGCAAGCTCTAAAGTGAACATGAATGACCTTGTCGATCAAGTAGAAGCGATGGTAATACAGGATCATGGAGCTATTTTCCCCGATTCCACAGGAATAAGAATGAACCTTAATCTCGGCAAATTCGGCCTGCTTGACTTTCCTAAAGCAAAAGAAATATACAAGATTGGATATGACCACGCTATGTCTATTATAGACAGTATCAAGAGCCGTGTCCCGTCTCGTATATCAAAAGAGTCTAGAGCAATAGCACGCAACTCGTTCAAGAGCAGAACGCCTAAAATCCTTTTTGACAGTGTCAGCGTGAGCGGCACAAGCAATGCTATGCAGAGTGCTTACCTTGAGAAACTTTTCAAATTCAAGAAAAGCGATGTATTTGACATTGAAGAAGCTAAAATATCTTATTACCACGCCATTTCTTCACAGAAACTAAAGGACTTATTGCCCACAGCCTCATTTAACGATACGACCGAAAAGTTTACGCTAAACCTGAAAGCAACGCCAAAAGATAATTTCCATGTTGGTTTGGGAGGATATTTGTCATCATCAACCAATAGCATGATGTATCTAGATGCAGGATTCAGCACACTTAGTCTAAACTCCTTTGGTGCCGGGCTAAAATGCTGGATAGGTCAGTCCTATTATGCTGGTGAAATCGATGCTAAGATTTCTTTACGCACCAAAGTCCCTTCTTATATTGGATTTTCTGCCACCGTCTCAAAACAGAAATTCTATGAAAGCGACATGCTTTTCTATTCCGATGAGTTACCCACCTTTATTATAAATTTCGACAATCACTTGCGCGTGTCCTACGCTATGGCACTAGGAAGGAAAGCGAAATTGGACCTCAGTGTGGGATACGGAATGCTGAAAGACAAATTCTATCAGTCAAATGTGATTGACTACACCACCGCTAAGCAAGACAAAGCTGTATACCGACTTGGTCAGGCACGCATTGCCATAGTAAGGAATTCACTTAACCACGACATATACCCCACCTCTGGAAGCAAAATGTCCCTAATCGGCAGCGGTATGACAGGCAATTACACATTCACCCCTGCTCCCGAGAACAATGCCGGCATTCAGCATGAATACAAAAAGCTATCTTGGCTACAGGCCGAACTTGACATGGAGAACTATTTCCCCATCGGCAAGTGGTTTGTTTTCGGTACAAAAATAAACGCGATAGCTTCCACAAAGAAACTTGTAAACAATTATACCGCCAACATTGTGCAAGCTCCAGCATTTACACCCACACCTGCGACAAGAAACTACTTCAATCCTGGATTTCGCGCAAATTCCTATGTGGCAGGCGGCATAATTCCGCTTTTTAAGCTAGCCGACAATCTACAGTTGCGCACCGAATTCTACGCATTCGCTCCATTCCGCAAAATAATAGAGAACACTGAAATGAAAGCCGAATACGGAAAATGGTTTGACAATCTCACTTATATGGGGGAAGCGTCGGTAGTATACAATCTGCCCTTTGCCTCATTCTCAATATACGGCAATTATTTGAGCTACCCTTCAAAAAACTGGAACTTCGGAGTAAGTTTCGGGCTTCTCTTCACTGCACCGAAATTCCTCAGATAACGACATATAAAACACAAATAAGGAGCGGTCCTACTGGCCGCTCCTTCTCTTATCATATAAACGCGAATCTATCCACCGAAATCATCGAAGTGAATGCTTTCCCGCTCAACGCCTAGACTGTAAAGCATTTGGTTCACCGCATTACTCATCGGTCCAGGTCCACACATGTAGTATTCTATATCCTCAGGAGCTTCATGATTCTTCAAATAAGTCTCATACATTACCTGATGCACAAAGCCAGGTGTATATTCCACTCCTGCAGCATCGGCAGCAGGATCTGGGCGGTCAAGTGCCAAATGGAACTTGAAATTAGGGAATTCCTTTTCAATCTGCAAGAAATCCTCCAGATAGAACACTTCATTCAGCGCACGAGCTCCATAGAAATAATGCATCTTGCGGTCGGTTGTATGCAGTGTTTTGGTCATGTGCATTATCTGCGCACGCAACGGCGCCATACCTGCACCACCGCCAACCCATATCATCTCCTTCTTTGAATCAAAGATAGGATGGAAATCCCCATAAGGTCCGCTCATTATCACTTTATCGCCAGGCTTCAGCGTGAATATATAAGACGATGCGATACCAGGCATCACATCTTGGAATCCAACTCCCGGTTTCGGCTTGAAAGGCGGTGTTGCAATACGCACAGTAAGCATGAAGCGGTCACCTTCTGCAGGATAGTTCGCCATTGAATAAGCCCGCACTGTTTCTTCCGCATTCTTACACTTCAAGCCAAATAGCCCAAACTGTTCCCAGGAAGGAAGATATTCTGCCCCGATAGATTCCTTGTCAATATCCTTATCATAGTCCATCTCATACTCAGGAATTTTTATTTGAGCGTATGAGCCAGGAACGAAATTCATGTGTTCACCTTCGGGCAAAGCTACGATAAATTCTTTAATGAATGTAGCCACATTCTTATTGGAAACGACAGTACACTCGTACTCTTTAATTTCAAGCACTGAATCGGGCACCTCTATCTTTATATTATCCTTCACTTTCACTTGACAGCCTAATCGCCAACCTGCCTGTTGTTCCTTTCGGCTGAAATGCACCTGCTCCGTAGGCAATATTTCGCCACCGCCTTCGGTCACACGCACACGGCACTGTGCACAACTGCCCTTTCCGCCACAGGCCGATGCAAGAAACACACCTTGCTCCGAAAGTCCCGAAAGCAATGTACTGCCCACATTAACATCAAGTTCCTTCTTGCCGCTGTTAATATCAACCTTAGCCTTACCGCTTGCAACAAGATAGCGTTTTGCAACCAGCAGTATAACGACAAGCACCAGTGTTACTATCAAGAATATAACCGCACTGGATATTATTGTAATCAGTTTCACATCTTCCATACAAAATCCTCCCTACAATTTTATGCCCAAGAAACTCATGAACGCAATACCCATAAGCCCTGTGATGATAAATGCAATGCCTATACCACGCAAGGGCTTCGGTATATTAGAATATGCCAGTTTTTCCCTTATCGCTGCAATTCCAACAATCGCAAGAAGCCAGCCTATACCAGAACCCGCGCCATACACGGTTGCCGTCCAGGCCGAACCGAAATCACGCTGCTGCATAAACAGCGAGCAACCCAAAATCGCACAATTCACAGCTATGAGCGGAAGGAAGATACCCAACGATGCATATAGCGACGGAGAGAATTTCTCAACCACCATTTCCACCAGCTGAGTCATTGAAGCAATAACAGCAATAAACATTATCAATGCCAAAAAGGACAAGTCAACACTAGCATACTCCTCTCCTAGCCAAGCCAATGCACCTGGTTGAAGCACATAAGTGTCAAGCAAATAATTCACCGGCAAGGAAACAATTAGCATGAAGGTTACGGCTATGCCCAATCCGAATGCCGTCTTCACATTCTTGGATACGGCTAGGAATGAGCACATACCCAAGAAATAGGCAAATATCATATTGTCGATAAAAATCGAACGAATAAACAGATTCAAGTTTTCCATATTACACAAAGTTTAGTTCACTACTTTTCTTGCAAATCCTTATCGCGAGAGCGTTGAACCCATATTATGCACGCCACTGTTATAAGTGCCATTGGCGGCAGTATCATAAGGCCATTGTCCATATACCCCATATCATAGAACGACTGCGGGATAACCTTACACCCCATAAGAGAACCGCTGCCAAGCAATTCACGGAAAAAGCCTACAATAACAAGTATTATAGCATATCCAAGTCCATTGCCCACACCGTCAAGGAATGCAGGCCATGGTTTATTGCTTAACGCGAACGCTTCCAAGCGTCCCATCAATATACAGTTTGTTATGATAAGACCTATAAAGACCGACAGCGCCTTACTTACTTCATAGGTATAGGCTTTAAGTATCTGGTCAACAATAATCACTAGTGCAGCGACAACGACGAGCTGTACTATAATGCGTATATTATTCGGTATCGTGTTTCTGATAAGCGATATTATCACATTAGAAAAAGCTAGCACTGCTATAACTGATATGCCCATAACAAGAGCAGGCTCCAGTTTTGCTGTAACCGCAAGGACGGAACATATACCAAGCACCTGCACCACTACAGGATTATTCTTAGACAACGGATTGAATAATATTCCTTTATTTTTCTTTGATAGCATAATATCTGTTATTTAGAAGATTCCACCTGTATTTTCTTCAAGAATGGACTATAATCAACAAGACAATCGGCAAGCATCGCCTGAACCCCTTTACTTGTTATAGTACCGCCCGAAATCGCATTCACATAATCGGCTCCATCAACCGGTTTCTGTCCCGATTTCATTACATCTACCGAGCGGAACTTGCCGTCCTTATAGAGTTTCTTTCCCTCAAACTGCGCTTGGAAAGACTTTGTAGAAATCTCCGCTCCTAGTCCAGGAGTTTCTCCCTGATGAGAGAAATAGGCTCCGTATACAGTATCGCCATCGGCATCAACTGCAACATATCCCCATATTGGGCCCCACAATCCTGCTCCATATACAGGCAAGATGTATTTCAATTCACCATTGTCCAGCCTACACACAAAGACCGGAAGCTGACGCTCTCCTGCTGGCTTCTTGATTTCGCTTGCCATATTTATCGAGAAAGCGTCACCTGCAGTTTTATCGCCATCGGCATTCACCACATAGCTTTCAACGATATACTTATTGTATGCACTTTTTACATCACCTTCGGCAGATGCCACATGCACAGCACTCAGTATCTGCTGTCTTTTATCATTAGCGATATTCTCATCTTGCTTAGGCTTCAATGCCATATATGTAACAGCAAGAAGCACTCCCACTACCACAACTAGGATAACTGAGTATAATATCGTATATGTATTGCTTTGCTTGTTCATATCATTTCATTTTTTTACTCGGTTTAGACGACGGCGTATGTTGCTCTGTACCACACAATAGTCAATAAGCGGAGCAAATGTATTCATAAGCAGTACCGCCAGCATCGCCCCTTCTGGATAGCCTCCATTATATACTCTTATCAGTATTGCAAATACGCCCACCAGGAAGCCATAAATATACTTTCCCGTTTCAGTTCTTGCTCCAGTTACCGGGTCGGTTGCCATAAACACAGCCGCAAATGCAAATCCGCCATAGCATATCTGCTCTACGGCAGAAAGCATTGATGCAGGATAAACTGGAGTAGCAAACATATTGCATACCGTTCCCATTACAAATCCTCCGGCAAACACCGACACCATAACTTTCCACGATGCGATGCCTGTGTATAGCAATATTGCTCCACCTATAAGAATACATAATGCAGAAACCTCTCCTACCGAACCTGGTATCAAGCCAATAAACGCATCATATAAACCTATTGGCTCGCCAGTTACCCCAGTAATACTAAGCGGCTCGCTTGTTGCAGTCGCAACCTGGCCTAATGGCGTTGCTCCAGAGAACCCGTCAACTACCGTACCCTTACCAAGTCCTAGCACCGGTTCAGTCGCAACAAAGACTGCATCTCCCGACATTTTTGAAGGATAGCCAAAGAACAGCACTGCACGAGCTATCAATGCAACATTCCATATATTCATGCCTGTTCCTCCAAAAACTTCCTTTGCGAAAACGACAGCAAATGCGGTAGCTACGGCAATCATCCACACAGGTGTATCTATAGGACAAATCATCGGTATCAATATACCGCTAACCAGGAACCCTTCCTGAATCTCGTGTCCGCGTATCTGTGCTGCAATGAACTCAATACCAAGACCTACCGTATATGACACAACGATACTAGGCAACATCGCGACCAGTCCATAGGCAAACTTTTCCATGACCGTAGCTTCCGTTCCTATTGCAAGATAATGCTGATAACCCACATTAAACATTCCGAAAAGCAATGCCGGAATGAGGGAAATAACAACAATTATCATCGTTCTCTTGAGATCAATGCTATCATGCACATGCACGCCAGTTTTACGAGTTGTATCGGGCGTGAACAAGAATGTCTCAAAACCCTCAAACACCGACTGCAATTTTGCAAATTTGCCTCCGGGCATAAAATTGGGCTTTATATTATCAAGATATTTTCTTAATGCTTTCATCTCTTTTCTATTCTCACTTTAGGTTTATTCCATTTCCTTGCGCAAGCGGTCCAAACCGTCCCTTACGATATGTTGAAGTTCCAGTTTTGAAGTGTCGGCAAATTCACATAAAGCAAAATCCTCGGGAGCTACTTCATAAATTCCAAGTTGCTCCATTTTCTCTATATCGAAAGCGATTATAGACTTTATAAGGAATTCTCCATATATATCCATCGGCAGCATCTTGTCATATTCCCCTGCCATCACGATTGCCCTCTCTCCGCCATTCAGCTTTGCATCAAGAGCCACTTTCCTTTTAGGACATAGCCAAGAGAAGAAACTGCGGTATACGCTGAATTTACTAGGACTCAATGAAGCCCAGCCCATAAATTCGCCTGGATTATCAATTTCGTCTATAAGTGTCACTTGTCTATACGGGAATCTCAGATATCCTTGTGTACCCACAACCTGCCCATTAAGCACATTGCCGCTTATCACACGGATATTGCCGTCGGCACACTCACCAGCGCTAAGAATAGCCGTCAATGGTGTACCCATATCACAACTAACCAGTCTAGGCTTATCTGCCCTAGGTCCTACCACAGCGACTACAGTGGTGAACGGCACTTTTCCGGTAGCAAAAAGTTCCCCTATACGGGCTACGGTCACAATATCCATGGTCCACACAGTCTCGCCTTTATTTACAGGCTTCACATTCGCAGCCTGGACACCGGCATTCCCCGCTGGGTGAGGTCCTTCAAACTCAGTTACAACAACATTGTTCATACTATAAGGAAAACCTTTCCTTATACCCACATACACATCTCCATCGGTAAGCGACGCGAGCACATCAAGTCCTCGCTGCACATATTCCGCCTTATCCGCAAGCATCAACGACATATCATGCGATAACGGAGCCGAATCAAATGCAGTCACGAAGATATCGCGAGGCTTAGCATTCGGATTAGGTACTACAGCATACGGGCGCTGCGTGATGCACGCCCATAATCCGCTTTCCAGCAGAACCGATTTAGCGTTTCCTGCCACATCAAAAGTCTTGGCAGAATCGTTTTCGTTCTTCTCTATTATTATTGCTTCTATCTTGCGTCGCTCCCCACGCCGGATTTCTTTTACAGTTCCAGCCACTGGCGATGTGATCGCAATTTCAGCATACTGACGGTCATGGCACAAACGGTCTCCTCGTTTCACAGTATCACCCTCCTTCACATCAAGTCTTGGCACAAGACCTTGAAAATCGTCGGGAACAACCGCACACAGGCGGCATTCCAAAGGAGTAACGCTATTGTCGGATATCGCACCTTCCAGGCAAAGGTCATAACCTTTCTTTAATTTTACAACAGCCATTTTTCTAATATTACAACAATGTATAGCAAAAGTACAAAAAAAACTGCATTTCTCATCACAAACAAAGTGCAACAAAAGTTAAACAGTCAAAGTTTCTTTCCCCTTGCAACATAAAAACACAACAAACATGAAAAAGGGTCATGACAACTCACAAAAATTCAAAAAAAACACTTGTTTCAAGCGAAAAAAAAGCCGTCTAGGTTGTATCATTAAAAATTTTATAATACATTTGCGTGTGGTTTCATGTTTCGGTGTTACACATTTTAGAGAAAAGTGCGTTGAGCCCAAGACTGGACCATAAGGTAAACTACTGAAAATGATTGGCGGAAAGCGTTTTTCTGCTGCTTATTATCGTGTGTAAACAATTGAACAACTAAAATAAATTATTAACAAACATTTTTTTAACATTTTATTTATTTAAATTATGGAAGCTCAAAAAAAGAGTGCCGCTAAGGCTAAAAATGCTAAGAAGGGATTCAACGCATTCGTTGTTATTCTTCTAAGTTTCGTGATTTCAATCTGTTTCTACAACTTCGTACTAGGTGCTGCTGGCAACTTTGACGAAGCTGGTCACCCAATCAACCTACTAGGTACAATGTATCTTGGTGGTTTCGTGGTACCTATCATCCAAGGTCTTTTGGTATTGGTGATCATTCTTTCTGTAGAACGCCTTATCGCTCTTGGCAAGGCTAAGGGTGCTAAGTCTGTAGACAAATTCGTAAAAGAACTTAAGGCTGCTCTAGAAGCTGACAAGATCGAAGAAGCTAAGGCTATCTGCGCTAAGCAAGGTGGTTCTATCGGTAACTCAGTTCTTGCAGGTGTTGAAGCTTATGCTGCTATGGCAAAAGAAACAACTCTTAAGAAAGAAAACCGTATTGCTGCTATCCGCAACGCTCTAGACGAAGCAATCAATATG
Organism: Muribaculaceae bacterium; assembly: GCA_017391675.1. Classification (GTDB taxonomy): domain Bacteria; phylum Bacteroidota; class Bacteroidia; order Bacteroidales; family Muribaculaceae; genus RGIG4576. The sequence continues at coordinate 64,667 of JAFOXR010000043.1, read as the reverse complement.
GAAATGCCTACATTGCAACAAAATATGCCACTTATCTTTACCAACACTACTCTAGGTACTCTTATGGGTCTATTCGGTACTGTGCTTGGTATGATCAAGTCTTTCCAAGCTCTTGGTCAATCTGGTGCTCCTGACTCAGCTGCTCTTTCTGCTGGTATCTCTGAAGCGCTTGTAAACACTGCATCTGGTATCCTTGTAGGTGCTCTAGCTGTAATTTCTTACAACTACTTCGATGTTAAGATCAACGACATCACTTACAAGATCAACGAAGCTGGTGCTGTTATCGTTGCTACATTCGAAAACAAGTATTAATTTGATTACCTATATTTTTTAACGGTAAAACAATTTAATTAAAGTACAACTATGAAAGTAAAAACAGAGAAAAAGGCCCCGTTCATCGACATGACCGCGATGAGTGACGTGACCGTGCTTTTGCTTACTTTCTTCATGTTGACTTCTACATTCCTTCAAAAGGAACCAACAACAGTAATCACTCCAGCATCTGTTTCGGAAGAAAAGGTGCCTGAACAGAACTTGGTTACTCTGTTGGTAACAAAGGACTCTCAAATCTTCTTGTCTATTGCGGGTGACCGCGATTCATCTTATTCAAGCGAAAAGATGCGTGAAGAAGTTTTGTTGAATGTAGTTGAGGAATACAATAAGAAACACCCAAATAAGAAGATTCAGCTAACCAATGCTGATGTCGCTGTGTTTGGAAATACACACATGTTCGGTTTGCCTCTTGCGCAACTATCTGAATGGTGTAAGCTTCCTACAGAAAAACGCGACGACTTATTGGATCCAGCTAAGAATCCTAAGGCAGGTATTCCTATCGACATGGGAAAAGATGTAGAAAACCGCAACGAATTCCAACAATGGATGCTTGCTTTGTACAATACTTCAAACCCAAATTTGGCTAAGGCTGTAAAGAGCGGTAAGGGTATTGCTATCAAGGCTGACGCTACTACCCCATATTCTGTAGTACAAGTGGTAATGGACAATTTGCAGACTTTGAAGATGAACAAGTTCACTTTGATGACTGCTCTAAAAACTGAAGAAGATTAATATGGCTAAAAAGAAAGAATATACCAAGAAAAAAGATGTTCGCGTAGACTTCACCCCGATGGTGGACATGAACATGCTTTTGATTACCTTCTTCATGCTTTGTACCACTATGATCAAGTCACAAACTTTGCAAATAAGTTTGCCATCTAACGAAAAAGTGGACAAGACTGAGCAGAACAAGGTAAAACAATCTGAAGCTGTAACTATCATCGTCGACAGTGATATTGATGACAATGGCGTTCCTACTAAGGACTATGTATACTACTATGAAGGTATGCCTAACATCGAAGATGCTAACAAAGATGGTAAGATTGACAACAACATCATGAAGGAAATTGAGTTCAAGGGTAACGAAAACGGAAAAGCACAAGGTATCCGTGCCGTTCTTCAAGAACGCAATAAACAAGTTGTTGAGAAAATCACCGTGCTTAAAGAAGACTGGAAAGCTAAGAAGTTCTCTTCTAACAAGGCTGTTAACGACAGTGTTTACCAAGCACGCGCTAAGGAAATCCGTAATGACTCAACTTTGACTCGTCCAGTAATCATCATCAAGGCTACTCCTAACGCAAGTTACAAGAGCCTAGTGACTGCACTAGACGAAATGCAAATCAACAACATCAGCCGTTACCAAATCGACCGTATCAACGGTACCGACTCTGCTATGATGGCCGATTTCTTGATAGCTCGTCAAAAGTGATGTGAGATCTATTAATTGTTTAATTTTAAAAATCAGAAAGGAATTTTATTATGGCAAAAGATGTAGATCTAACGTCGAGAGAGTGGAGCGATATAGTATTTGAAGGCAGAAACAAGGCTTATGGCGCTTATGTACTTCGTACAGACTCTAAGCCTCGCCACATGAAAGCTTTCATCTACACAGTTGTAGGTTTGATCGTAATCGGTATCGGTGCTTATTCTTACCTAAGCGTACAAGCTTATATTGCAGAACAAGCAGCTATCACCGACCAAGCAAGCCAAGAACTTGTAGCATTCGTTGACCAAGCTGAGGAAGAACCAGAAGAAGAAGTTCAAGAAAAGGTAGAAATGCCAGAACCTGAAGCTCTTCCTGAAGAAATTCTTAACACAGTAAAGGTTACCGAACTTCTTATCGCTAAGGACGAAGAAGTGAAGAAGGAAGACGAAATCAAGACCGCTGACGAATTGAAGGAAACCGAAACTGCTTTCGGTAGTACAGACTTCGACCAGGGTACTGATGACCGTAATGTAGTACGCGAATACAAGAACGAGGTTATCGTTGAAGAAAAGAAACCAGAACCTGAAAAGGTATTTACAGCGGTTGAGCAAATGCCTCAATTCCCTGGTGGTGACGCTGCTCTTATGAAATATTTGAGCAACAACATCAACTATCCTCAAGTTGCTATGGAAAATGGTGTACAAGGACGCGTTATCGTTCAATTCGTTGTTACCAAGAATGGTACAGTAGGCGAAGTGAAGGTAATCCGTAGTGTAGACCGTGACCTAGACAAGGAAGCTGTTCGCCTATGTAAGTCTCTTCCTAAGTTTATCCCTGGTAAGATGAATGGTCAGGCAGTAAATGTATGGTATACATTGCCTATCACATTCAAACTTCAAGGTTTGAACTAATAATATGAGTTTAAAGCTCGATTGAGCTGTTAAACATAATACTGAGAAGGTTGTATAAGTGATACAACCTTCTCTCTTTTTATAGCACTCACAACTCAATTTATTGTTATTTCGCCCAAAACGCAAGCAATTCCTATCATCACGCCACATTCTGCCAGTGTTTTATTGCTCACTACGCTCATTTTCACTATCTTTGCAGAACAAATAAAAATCTACAATTCATAAAACAATCTATGAAAGAGAACAGACCGGACAGCGCTATACTGCTAATGCACTGCCCCGACCAGCCAGGCATCATTGCCGTAATTACAGAATTCATCAATACTAATGGAGGTAATATCCTTTACCTGGACCAGTATGTGGATAGAGCAAACGGCATATTCTATATGAGAGTGGAATGGGATTTAGAGAAATTCATTATTCCTCGTGAGAAGATTTCCGATTATTTCGAGACCTTGTATGCTGGAAAGTACAATATGACATACGGAATCTCATTTACCGGCCGCAAGCAACGAATGGCTATATTCGTGTCTAAAATGTCACACTGCCTTTACGATATGCTTGCCAGATATATCGCAGGTGAATGGGATGTGGAAATACCTGTCATCATCAGCAACCACCCAAATATGCAGCTTACGGCAGAGCAATTCAACATTCCATACGAATATATCCCTGTCACTCGCGAGAACAAGGCAGAAATGGAACAGCGCGAATTTGAAATCCTAAAGAAATACGATATCGACTTCATTGTTCTAGCCAGATACATGCAAGTATTGTCGGAAGATTTTATCAACAGATACCCAAACAGGATCATCAACATTCACCACTCATTCTTGCCTGCATTCGTTGGAGCAAAGCCATATCATGCAGCCTACGAAAGAGGCGTGAAACTTATCGGTGCAACCAGTCACTATGTCACTACCGAACTTGATGCTGGTCCTATTATTGAACAGGATATCGTGCGTATCACGCATAAGGACACTGTAGAAGATCTTGTGAAAAAAGGTCGTGACCTCGAGAAGATTGTCCTTTCCCGTGCAGTAGAGAAGCATATACAACGCAAGATTCTCACCTACCGCAACAAAACAGTTGTTTTCAGCTAATATAACGCTAAAGCAAGGTCCATATAACAACTAAGAGGGCGAGTCAATGACTCGCCCTCTTGGTTGTTTATTCAAGCATTAATTACTTGCGGTTATTATATGCTTCAAGAGCTTTGGCTAGAACTATTAACGCCCGCTGTAAATCTTCCTTTTTAAGCACATAAGCGATTCGCACTTCATTCCTTCCCATCGACGGATCGGAATAGAAACCCGAAGCAGGAGCCAGCATTACGGTTTCTCCTTCATATTCAAAATCACTCAAGCACCAGGCACAGAAATCGTCGGTATCGTCTACCGGAAGACGAGCAACCGTATAGAACGCACCCATAGGTATAGGAGAATAAACGCCTGGAATCTTATTCAAACCGTCGACAAGACACTTGCGTCGCTCAATATATTCTTCGTACACATCAGTCGAATACTGGCGAGGAGCATCTAATGAAGCCTCAGCTATAATCTGTCCTATTAGCGGCGGCGACAAGCGAGCCTGACAGAATTTCATTACAGCTGCGCGTAGAGTCTTATTCTTTGTAATTAGAGCACCAATACGAATACCGCACTCTGAGTAACGCTTAGACACAGAGTCAATAAGGACCACATTATCTTCTATGCCCTCCAGGTGACAAGCCGAAATATATGGAGAACCAGTGTAAATATATTCGCGATAAACCTCATCGGAGAAAAGGAATAGATCATGCTTCTTTACCAAATCACGAATCTGGTTCATTTCCTTGCGAGTGTACAGGTAACCAGTAGGATTATTAGGATTGCATATGAGAATGCCTCGAGTGCGCTCGTTTATAAGAGCCTCAAACTTCTCTATGCTCGGCAAAGCGAACCCGTCCTCAATTGAGGAAATCACAGGGCGTATAACAGCTCCTGCCGAGATTGCAAATGCCATATAGTTGGCATACGCAGGTTCTGGCACGATAATCTCGTCCCCTGGATTCAGGCATGACATAAAGGCGAAAAGCACAGCCTCCGAACCTCCTGTAGTAATAATTATATCCTCTGGAGTAAGATGGATTTGATACTGGTCATAATACCCCACCAGCTTTTCACGAAGTGAACGGTATCCGTCACTTGGACTATACTCAAGTATTGTACGATCCACATTGCGTATAGCATCTAGAGCCACCTGTGGTGTGGGCAAATCGGGCTGACCAATGTTCAGATGATATATCTTTGTTCCGCGAGCTTTTGCTGCCTCAGCTAGCGGCACAAGCTTTCTAATCGGTGATGCGGGCATTTCAGTTGCCCGGAGTGAAATATTTGGCATAATCTTGTAGATTAGTTTTTACAAAGATATATATAATGGTTTATATGGTCAAATAAAAGGGAGATATAATAAAACGAAAAAGCGGCTCAATTTAAATTGAACCGCTTTTTTCTTGTGGGCGTTGACGGATTCGAACCGCCGACCCTCTGCTTGTAAGGCAGATGCTCTGAACCAGCTGAGCTAAACGCCCTCATTGATTTCTCAATTGCGATGCAAAGATACGCACTTTCTCCCAACTACGCAAGTGTTTCATCAAAAAAATAATCAAGATAGGTGATTTTATCCTTTTTTTGGTCTTTCCACTAAAAAAATAAGCGGCACTATCACAAATAATGCCGCTCACAACTTCTTTATCTCACCATTTACTCAAACACCTTATCGTATTTATTTACGATTTCTTTAAATCTTGGCAATGAGCGTAGAGGCAATAGATTCACTTCGCCTTCACGGTAATCATATACCTTGTAATAATTTCCATAGCCGTTGGCCAATGCACTTTCAAGCAAGTCCAAAGCCTTTTCATTATCACCGCATAAAGTATATACTACTGCTGCAGTATAATATGCTTCACCGCCTGCTGCAGGCATTTCCGCTACCATCTTGTCGGCCCAAGCCTTAGCCTCATCGGTTCTTCCAAGTCCGCTCAAGGCTACACCTCTCAACGATGACAGGTCTTCACCTATGAGCAAAACATTATTATAATCGTTTTTAGCCGTTGTCTCGCCCTTCAAATATGTCTTGTGAAGCCACGCACGCAACAGCACATTCTCGGCGATTGTTGGGTCATTCAGCAATGCTTCATTTATTGATGTAAGCGCCACCTTGTAATTTCCCGCAAGAATATTAAGGAGAGCCTTTTCTCTCAAAGCATCTATATAGTTTGGAGCCATACCAAGCGCCATATTCACCGATTTCAAACCGTCCTCAGTCATACCCATTGCACTTTGAATCTTAGCCTTTAGTACATAATATCCAGGGCGAGTTGCATCCATCATTATAGCTGTATTTATTCTGTTCAGTGCCTCCATGTAACGGCTCAAGTTAAAGTTGGCCAACGCGCTATAATAGTAAATGCCATGATAATCATACAATTTCTTGTTGATTATTGTATTAAGGTCCTTCAATGCGGCAGAATAATGATTATGCTCCATTGCAACCGATGCTCTAATGTAATAGAACATGCCCACCTCTGGAGCCTTGTCAATAGAATTGGACAAAGCGTCCATCACATCACTATAATTGGTATCACTCATATCCACTAGTCTCTGCAACGCACCTGAGATGTCATTAGAAACACTTATTGCAGAAATAATATCTTGAGCAGCGCCCTTATAATCATTCATCATCACAAGCACATCAGAACGGTTCAAGTACACTCTAGGCTCAGCTGGGAACAAGTCCACTGCTCTATTGGCATAAGTTGCCGCCTCATCATAATTGCCTTCCTTAACAGCGACCTTAGCCAATCCCGCCAAAGCATTGTAATCAAGAGAATTCATGCGCTGCAATGTCTTGTAAGCAGTTCGTGCCGATTCCAAATCGCCACTTTCCACACACATATTACCTAGCAGCAATAGCGTATGCTGATCGGTTGGCTTAATTGTATTAGCAATCTTCAAGTCCATTATTGCCGCTGCATTTTCCTTGCGTATCACATAGATTTTAGCACGAAGGACATGCGCTTCAAACATAGTAGACTCATCTGATTTAGGCATGTATTTAATAGAGTTATTAATATCTTCCAGCGACTTAAGATACTCACCATTAAGGAAATATTGATTGGCACGGCTATACAATAGCGCATAATCATAAGGATTCTTTGCCAATTCTTCATTATACACAGCCATTACTGCCGCATTTATGCGACGCTGAGCATCACTGACCTTATTCTGTGCAAACGATGTTACCGACAATGCAGAACATGCCATAAAGCACAATGCTAATAGTCCTTTTTTCATTTCTAACAAAAATTTATTCTGTTTCTAATTTTTAATATCTATTTTATAATTCACTCACTCTTCTGATTCAGCGTATGGCACGCAAAGCATGCCGAAACCGCTGCTGTTTCGGTCCTTAATCGACTCTCTCCTAGCGACACTGGTACAAAACCATTATTCAAGGCCGCATCAACTTCTTCTTTGCTGAAATCTCCTTCAGGACCAATGAGAATCATTACATCTTCTCCTGGTTTATATTCCTTTGCAAGCAACCTGCGATCAACGGCATCATCACAATAGGCAATGTACTTCTGTCCTTCAAACGGCATGTTTATCACCTCTGCAACAGGTGTCATTTCATCAAGCTGCGGCAAAACGGCTTTCAGCGATTGCTTCATTGCCGATACAAGAATCTTCTGCAAGCGTTCCGTCTTGAGTTCCTTGCGCTCGGAATAACGGCATTTTATCGGAATCAGCCTGTCTATCCCCATCTCGGTGCATTTCTCGGCAAGCCATTCAATACGGTCAAGATTCTTGGTAGGTGCTACGCATAGTATAATTCTGTTCCCCCAATGAGTTCCCGCTTCTATACTTTCCACAATTTCCACGCCACAATGTTTGCTATGAGCTAGCGTTATTCGGCAAGCGAACAATGTTCCCTTGCCATCTACAACTTCTATCATATCCCCTTCTGCTAGCCTCAACACACGCACAGCATGCTGCGACTCAATCTCTGGCAGAGTGAGCGATGTTTCAATATCGGGGGCATAAAAGCGATGCATACTTTCCGAATCTATTTAATTAATTACGCACGAGCCTTTTTCTCCTTAAACAACAGCATGAATGCTACAGCTACAACCAAGGCAAAACCTGCAAATATAAACCACACGCTCTGCCAGTCACCAAGCAAATAGCCGTCGGCAGTCCAGCTGCAGTAACGGTTCACAACTTCTCCTGCCAATAGCGTTCCTATCGTCGCGCCAAGGCCGTTTGTCATAAGCATGAACAACCCCTGAGCCGACGCACGCACATTGCTGTCGCTCTCCTGATCCACAAACATTCCTCCCGATACATTGAAGAAGTCAAAAGCAACTCCATATACTATGCAAGAAAGCAGAAACAATATCACTCCTGGGAACGCAGGATTTCCTAAACCAAAGAATCCGAATCGGCCTACCCATGCAAACATCGCGATGAGCATTACTACCTTGATTCCATATCGTCTTAGGAAGAATGGTATCAGCAATATGCACAATGCCTCTGCCACTTGCGAAAGCGAGATAAGCAATGTTGCATTATTTGCAGCAAAAGAATCGGCATACTGCGCCATTCCCTTAAAGCTTGTAATGAATGGCGTTGCATATCCATTTGTCACCTGCAATGACATGCCCAACAGGCATGAGAACAGGAAGAAAATCGCCATTCTCTTATTCTTCAACAGCTTGAATGCATCCAATCCGAAAGTTTCAGCCAATGTTTGCGAAGTCTTTGGCACAAGTTTGCACTCAGGCAAGGTCAAGCAATATGCAAACAAAATAACACTTAACACACCCGACACCAAGAACTGCAGGTGAGTATACTGGAACTTATTTGCATTCTCAGCTAGAGAGAACGAGAACGCTCCATTATCAAGTGTTGCACAGTTCACAAACCACATTGTCGCTATGAAGCCGACAGTTCCAAACACTCGTATTGAAGGGAATGACTTTATTGTATCATATCCATGTTCTTTCAATATTGTGAATGCTGTTGTATTTGACAACGCCAGAGTAGGCATATAGAACGCCACGCTCAATGTATACAAAGATATGAAAGTAACCTTATCGGGTGTTGCCGATGTCATTCCCATATAGAACAGACCTATCATCGCCAGCCCCGCCACAAGATGACACACGCCTAGCAAACGCTGCGGCTGTATATAACGGTCGGCTATGATTCCCATCAGAGTAGGCATAAAGATCGACACGATACCCTGTATCGCATAAAACCATGCAATCTCTGCACCCATTCCTGCTTTTCCCAGATAATTACCCATACAGGTGAGATATGCGCCCCACACTGCAAATTCCAGGAAGTTCATTACTGTCAGTCTCGATTTTATCGTCCACATAATGTTTCGTTTTGCTTACTCTCTATTAATCTTCTGATGTTTTATTATCTCGTTCAGCCAGTTTTTCGGCTATAATATTCTTTATTTCTGCCGCTTTTTCATATTCTTCCCGTTCTACGCATTTGGCTATCATCTTTTCAAGTTCTTCAACTGCGAACTTCTTGAGATTTATAGTCCTTGGTTCATCGGCAAACATGTTTTTAGGCGCAGCATCAGCCTTATCGGATATGAACCCTGTTTTCTCCAGTATTTCCCTAGTAGTGTAAATCGGAGCACCCGTACGCAACGCCAAAGCTATGGCATCGCTAGTGCGGGAATCCACTTTCACGCTGCGGTCGTCACTGCTGAACTTAAGTTCCGACAAGAAAATGCCATTTTCAAATTTATACAGGAACACCTCGTCAAGATTTATTCCGTAAGCACGCGACAGACCCACTATCAAATCATGCGGCAACGGACGAGGTGGTATCATATTCTCAAGTTTTATTGCTATGGATTGAGCTTCGGCCACTCCCACGACTACAGGAATACGATATGGTCCGCCTTCTTCCGAGAGCACTAGAGCATATGCCCCAGCCTGCACCTGGCTGTAGGTGATTCCCAAAACATTCAACTTTACCCTTTCCATATTATCAATTTCCTTTTATGTCACTCTTTCACTTTCTGGCCAGTTATCACTCCACTTCCATAGCACAAGTGACCAGTAGCATCATATATTACTGCAAACTGACCCGGTGCGATACCTTGAACCTTCTTTTCTGACTCTATTATATACTCACCGCCTTGCAAATGAGTGAACTTCGCCTTAATGAATTCAGGGGTATGCCTATTCTTGAACATTATTTCTACCGGAGAGTTCATTTCTTTCCATGGATTGCCCGAAATGAAATGCATCTCATCAATATGAATCAGTTTACCATACTGCTTCTCGGTATCATAACCGTTGCTCACATAAATAGTATTGTCCTGAACATTTTTCTTTACAACGAACCAAGGTCCGCCACTTAGTCCCAAGCCACGGCGCTGACCTATCGTATGGAACCAGTAGCCCTTGTGTTCTCCTATCTTCTTGCCTGTCTCAAGTTCAATTATATTGCCTTTCTTCTCGCCAAGATGACGACGAATGAAATCGTTATAATTAATTTTGCCCAAAAAGCATATTCCCTGACTGTCCTTACGGAAAGCATTCGGCAATTTTGCGTCAATAGCCATCTGTCGCACTTCGCTCTTAGGCATTGTTCCGAGCGGGAACATCAAGTGGCTAAGCTGCTCATAACTTATTTGTGCAAGGAAGTCAGTCTGATCCTTTACAGGATCTACTGCTGTAGCAAGATATTTTGTGCCGTTCACAAAATCGGTGCTAGCATAATGACCGGTAGCTGTGATATCAAAATCCTTACCCCAACGCTGTTCGAAGTATCCGAATTTTATCATCTTATTGCACATCATGTCGGGATTGGGAGTAAGTCCTGCCTTAACTGTACGCAAAGCATATTCCATCACATTATCCCAATACTCCTCATGCAATGATACGACCTCTAACGGAAGCCCGTACTTTTTAGCAATAAGAGAACACATTTCAATGTCTTCTTCTGCCGAACAATCGCCCTCGCCATTGTCCATACCTATTCGTATATAGAACAGATTCAGATCGTGGCCTTCTTCTTTAAGTTTATGCACCACGACCGCACTATCCACACCGCCCGATATAAGTACTGCTACATTCATTACTTTTCGTGTACTTTAGATTCTTATTCCCTTATCAGGAATCTTCCAATTCAAATTCCTTTGCTTCGGCTTCTCCCTTTTCATCAACGCTAGTAAGATTTACCGAAATGATATAGTCAAGCGAAATTTTGCCAGGTCCAGCGAGCATCATGAAGATGAATATTCCTATAAACATCATTGGAAGATAGCCCATCTGCATGCTATACAGTTTTGCCATGCCCAATGTATCATAAAACTGCATCATCACATGTTCTGCTATCACCATTGATACTATCGGCGGAATCAAGGCAAATCGGGTAAATAATCCCAGTATAATAAGCGTTGAGCATATCACCTCAATCAGTATCACTACAAGCAGTGTCGTTTCACTTGTCATTCCGAAAACTGAGCAGAAATCGGGTGCCAACTGGTTGAAATTAGCAATTTGGCGTATTCCTATCGACATGAACATAACACCAGTGAACAGGCGTATGAACAACCTGGCCATATTAGTAAATGTAAGCCCTGCACTATACAGGAACATACGCTTTATAAATGTCGCTGCCATATAATTATATTTATTAATTCGTTATCTAGTCAAAACACTTACAGGCACATTCTTATCGGCAATCTTTTTCTGATCGTTAATAATGAATATCGCCGGAGCTATTCTCACATCAAACACTTTATATGCATCATCTGATGCCACTACCGTCCAGTTATCAGCCCAAGTCTTTGCATCGGCAGCCCAGTCGTCACTATACTTTTTGGGAGCGATGCATATTATCTTGAGATTTCCTTCAGAGATAAGTTTATTCAGATGCACGCTAGTGCTTAGCTTTATACGATCAAGCGCACAATTGCTGCACTCACCGTCATTAAAGAACAGCAATGTCATCTTATCGCTCAACAGTTCCGACAGATGACTTTTATTCCCGTCAGTATCGGTCACTTGAATGTCGGGGCAAGCAGCACCTAGCATATTCTGATTGATTCGCTCAATCTGTTTACGGTAATACTCACGCACTTCCTTCTTCATTGACTTATTCTTCACAACGGCTTCGGCAAAAGGCAAATACGCTTCATCGCTAGCAAACACTGCACGAGGCGAATACAAGTATTTCTCAGCAAGCATTCCTATCAACAAGAAATTTGTCTTATTGCTTTGCGCCTTGTTCATCAAGTTCCTGATAGAGTTTATTACAATATTCTTGTGAGCATGAGGGAAAAACTCAACATAGTCCGAAAAAGCCTTTTCAAAAGCAACACCGTCTTTCACCTGCTTCGACACATCAAATTCATTCCAGAAACGCGCAATCACATAATTGGCTCTATCCTGGAAAGAGGTAATAGTATCGGGCGCTTGCGGATACTTGAAAAGAGGCTTTGGCTCTTCGGGCTGAACAGTCTCTGCTGCCTCTTGTGCATATACGCCAAGAGTCATGAATGCAAGGAATAACAGTAATATATTTTTCTTCATTTTTATCACTTTTTTAGCTTCTACATAGTTTGTCAATGTAAAAGTACTCCAATATCTTAAGAGTTCAAAATAAAACACCCAAAACTTCCCTTTCTACAACATTTTTTAGAGAAAAAAGCCGTATTGGCCACTGCGGTTTCATGAATAAAAAACAATGTTGGCAGACCGTCTGGCCTGCCAACATAATTAACTATTTGTTTAAGATACTTTCTGATTAAGCGTTTTCTGCGCGGTAAGCGTCGCAAGCACGCTTCACTTCACCATGAAGAAGAAGAAGGCGGCGAGCTTCATCATAAGGCAAGCCTAGTTCCTCAACGATCATGCGAGTACCACGGTCAACAAGCTTTGCATTGCTAAGCTGCATGTTCACCATCTTGTTACCCTTCACACGACCCATTTGAATCATAACAGATGTAGTAATCATGTTACAAATCAACTTTTGACCTGTACCGCTCTTCATACGAGAAGAACCTGTTACAAATTCAGGACCTACAATCATTTCAATTGCAATTTCTGCAGCTTCAGCGATTGGAGAATCAGGGTTTGAAGAAACCGATGCAGTAAGACAGCCGTTAGCACGAGCAGCCTTCAATGCGCCGATTACATAAGGTGTTGTTCCTGATGCAGCAATACCGATAACGGTATCCTTTTCGTTGATATTGTGAGCTTGAAGGTCTTTCCAACCTTGTTCTGTATCGTCTTCAGCATTTTCCACTGGATTACGAAGCGCAAAATCACCACCTGCAATAAGACCTACTACCCAAGAAGGGTCCATACCGTATGTAGGTGGAATTTCAGAAGCGTCAAGCACTCCAATACGGCCTGATGTACCAGCACCCATATAGAAAATACGGCCACCGCGCTTCATGCGTTCTACTATACCTGTTACTAGCTTTTCGATAGCAGGGATAGCCTTTTCTACTGCAAGAGCAACCTTTTGGTCTTCTTTATTGATACCTACCAACAGGTCATGTACCGACATTTTTTCCAAATCGTTATACAACGATGATTGTTCTGTTATCTTTTCAAATGCCATAATTTTGAATATGTTTTATTAGTTCTTAGTTCTTTTCTGTGTGGAATGCAATCAAACCTTCCATTGGAGCTTGAAGAATCTTGCCAATCTTGCAATCTACTGAGCAAGCAGCTTCTTCTAGAACATCTTTGTAGTAGTGTGCAATTGAACCTACGAAGTTGATGCTGTAGTTCTTGTAATCCTTATAGTTTGCAATGTTACGCACGAAGAACGCCTTGAATGCATTCAATACCAAGCGGTGTACTGCTGGCTCTTCAATGTTCTGGATAAGGAATGGAGTAACCGATGCCAAGAAGCGGTTTGCTGGGTGTTCACGATATACCTTTTGGATAATCTTCATGCGGTCAAGATCATATTGAGCAAGGAACTTTTCACACAAAGGTTCTGGCAACTGTTTCTTCAATACATCACCTACTAGCAATTTACCTAGTACAGCACCACTACCTTCGTCACCTAGGATATAACCTAGAGGAGATACATTATCAACGATCTTTTCACCGTCATAGTAACAAGAGTTAGAACCTGTACCCATGATACATGCGATACCTGCTTCTCTTCCGAATAGAGCGCGAGCAGCTGCAAGAAGGTCGGTATAAACCTCAATTACAGGAGCTGGAACATGAGCCGCAATTGCACGGCGCACATTTGCGCACACTTCTTCTGAAATACAACCTGCACCATAGAAATAGATGCTATCGAAGGTCATGCCTTCTACTTCTGGCTTCAACTCGTTACCGATGCGTTGTGCCATTTCTTCTTCGGTAAGCATTACCGCATTCATACCTGGAGTGAACACTTCCTTCACTACCTTACCGTTCTCTACTGCGCACCATTGAATTTTAGTGCTACCACAATCTGCTATTAGTATCATATCTTTATATATATTTTTTTCTTGTACAAAACATAACCTATGCACCAGTTAATGCATACAAAGATGATTGCATACAAGCATGATGCGAAATATTTATCTCCGAAGACTTCTAGCAAGAAGTTTTTGTAAATGATATTGTGTATTGACACCATTTCTTCTCCGATAGGCAACTTGATGCAGCCGAATAGTATTCCTAATGCACCGCCTAGCACATACAGGAATAGAGGATTGATACCGAATGTCTCAAAGAATCTTGACCAAGCCTTGTATCCCTTAATGTCAATTATCCAGATAAGCAATGCTAGCAATGTTGAACCCATACCGCATGTTACCAGAACGAATGTTGGAGACCAGATGTTCTTGTTGATTGGCAAACCGTAGCTCAACAACCAGCCGATAGTCATCAATATAGCTCCCACTATAAACAAGTTCTTAACGCGCTCGTCATTATCCTTGATAGTTATTATCAAGTGACCGCACATCAAACCTATAAGCACATGTGCAATAGCAGGCAATGTGCTAACGAAACCTTCAGGGTCAAATGCAGAGTTTTCTAGAACTTTCCACACAGCCAAGCCCTTATACATGTGGTTGCTGCCAAGCACAGCATTGTCAATGCGATAAAGCAAGTTGTCCTCGCTGATTGCATATCCGTTACCTAGTACCAGTATCAATGAATAAACCACTAGCAATGCTGCAATAACCCAAGGAATACGCTTGAAGTTAACTGTACATGCAATGAACGATGCAGCGCAATAGCATAGTGCCAATCGAGGCATCACACCGAGTATACGCATCGTCTCAAGATTGTTTATCGCATCAAGGAATGGTTTTCCAGCTGCTAACGAGCGGCAGAAATGGCCAAACCAAGCCAACGCCAAACCTATCGCAAATATCACAATGGTTCGTTTAACAATCTTCCAGCTCACTGGAGCGCTCAACTTAAATTCAAACTTTCTCATCGACATGAACATTGCCACACCCATGATGAACATGAAGAATGGGAACACCAAGTCGGTAGGTGTCAATCCATTCCAGTCGGCGTGACCGAGCGGTGCATACAATGCTCCCCATGAACCAGGATTATTCACCAACAACATACCTGCAACAGTAATACCGCGCATTACATCTAGCGCTAGCAATCTGCCGGTTTTTTTCTGTTGTGTCATAATGTTATACTATTTTTTATTATTTCTTCAATTTAGCACACTCGTCTACCAAGAACACAATTGACTGATAAGGCACTCCCGAATTGGTTGTAAGACCGATTTCACATGTGCGGCTATTAGAGTAGCCTCTCTTCACACCAGCTTTTTCCAATTGAGGACGCAACTTTCTCAATGCATACTTGTTCAGGTCAGGGAGAGTAAAGCCCTTGTCTCCAGCAAAGCCACAACAGCCCACACCTTCTGGAACGATTACATTACGCGAACACATCTTAGCCAATGCTATGACTTTATCGCCTAATCCCATGTGACGCATTGTACAGGTCACATGCACTGTTACAGGTTCATCTATCGGTGTAAATTCTAGAGTTGGAGCTACTAGATCATGAATAAACTCTACTGGTTCATAAAGGTGCATCTTAGTGATGTGATTACGCATACGGTGCAAGCATGGGCTCTGGTCACAAAGCACAGGATACTTGCCTTGTTCTGATGCCTTCCACAACGCCTCTTCTAGCTCTTTGGTCTTGCGGTCGGCGATTTCAGGCATACCCTTACTTTCCCAAATCATACCACAGCACAAGTTCTGCATTCCTTCTGGGTAGATAATCTCATAACCCACCTTTTCAAGGAATTCTACCATCTTGTTCACAAGATCTTTCTTTTCATGATCTACATGAGAATGTCCCATTGTTTGATTCAAACAGCTTGGGAAGTACACCACTTTCTTCTCATGCTTTTCCTGACTTTGAGGACAAGAATAGTGAGCAGTAGGCATTGAAGGTGTCCACAATGGAATACCAGCCTTGTTCAATGTCTGTCCTACAACTTCAACGCCCTTGTTACCGATTACCTTTTGGGCAACTGACGCTACTGAAAGCACTGGACGAAGAACGGCCTTCACTCCTTTAAGGTGCTTAGCTGCAAGATCGCCTACCTTATAGCCCAGGCTACCCTTTGGCAACGCCTCTTCACGCAAATCGTGTATCATCTCGCCCACATTTATCTTCATAGGACAAGATGTGCTGCACAATCCGTCACCGGCGCAAGTTGCATTTCCAGCGTACTTGAATTGCTTTTCAAGTCTCTTCAAGCGTTCGTTATCCTCGCCAGTTTCACGAAGGCGTGACAATTCGCGCTGTATCACGATTCGTTGACGCGATGACAATGTGAACCCGCAAGCGACACAATTCACTTCACAGAATCCGCACTCTATACACTTATTCACGCGTTCGTTAGTAATAGGCATTGGTTTAAGTCCCTTAACATAGCATTCTGGGTCATCGTTGAAAATTACACCAGGATTAAGTATGTTCTTCGGGTCAAACAATTGCTTAACTTCACGCATCACGGCAAATGCCTTTTCACCCCATTCGTGAACTACAAATGGTGCCATATTCTTACCTGTACCGTGTTCAGCCTTCAATGAGCCGTCATATTTGTCTACAACAAGCTTTTCCACTTCAAGCATCAAGTTCTTATACTTAGCAAGTTCTTCCTCGCTATCAAATCTTTGAGCTATGATAAAGTGGTAGTTGCCCTCTAGGGCATGGCCGTAAATACAAGAATCTTCATAGCCATGCTTTTCAAGCATTTCGGCTAGGTCAACTGTTGCGTTTGGCAAATCTTCGATATGGAAAGCCACATCTTCGATAATCACAGTTGTTCCTATTGGTCTTGTTCCGCCCACACTAGGGAAAATTCCCGAACGGATAGCCCAGTACTTAGAGTACTCTGCTGGATCATCGGTAAAGCGTGCAGGTACATATAAGTCAAATTTTTCAAGGATACGAGTCAATTCAGCAATGTTTGCGTCAAGCTCTTCCTTAGTATCTGCCTTGGTTTCAGTAAGAACAGCTGTCAAGCCCTCTCCAGTAGTATCATTTACCGAAGAAAGCGATTTCTTGTCAAGCATCTCGGCACTATGAATAGGACCATTACGCATAGCCACCACAGCTTCACTGGCTTCACGCATTGACTTGAAATATAGCATTGCACTAGCTGAATGCTTGTACAAGTGTCCTGAATACATAGTAAACTCGCTACCGAATGCAAGGGTTCCTTCTGAACCCACAAGCAAGTGTGTCATTATCTCGAACGGATCGGTATAAAGCACAAATGGCAATATATTAAGACCTGTTACATTCTTAATTGCATACTTGTGCTTGATACGCTTCACCAATTCTTCATCGGAATTGACTTTATCACGCAATTCCTCAATTTTCTTTATAAAGTCCGGGTGAGAAACTGCAAATGCCTTCTTGCTTTCTTCATCTCCGGTATCAAGTACCGTACCGTCAGAAAGAACCATACGAGCCGACTGCAATACGCGGTCACTGCTCGCATGAGTACCACAATTCATACCTGAAGCATTGTTCATGACAATACCACCCACCATTGCCGATTTCTTTGATGCAGGGTCTGGCGAGAAGATTTTGCCGTATGGCTTCAATATTTGATTTACTCGGTCACCTATGATACCTGGTTGCAACTTGATGCGTTCACCATTGTCAAGCACTTCATAGTCTTCCCAATGCTTACCAGCTACAATCAGGATTGAATTAGTGATTGCCTGGCCAGAAAGACTAGTACCTGCAGCACGGAATGTTACAGGCAACTCATACTTATCGGACAATTTCAACAGTCTTGATACTTCTTCTTCATTCTTTGAACGAATCACGATTTCCGGGATTTCACGATAGAATCCGGCATCAGTACCCCATGCTAAACGATGAAGGTCATCGGTGTAAATGCGATCGGCCGAAACAAATTGTTTCACCTCGCTAAGATAAGCCTTGTATTTTTCTTCCTTTGTCATCGGTACAATTATCCTTTATTAGTTATAAAGGTAGTATTTCTTTGATTTTTCCCTGAAAGCGTCAACATCTTTGTTCCAGTATTCAATGATGTCGGCAACTTTATAATTCTTTGAAAATTCTATACGGATCTTGTTTGTTCCGCAAACTTTATCAAACATATTCCAGCGGTTACCAAGTGTTCCTTGACCGTCTTCATCAAGCAAACGCTTTTCTGGATACATTTCGGCCAATACTTCCATTGCATGGAACTGAACCATTGTCAAATCGGCATCAAGAACATCGGTTACATAAAGCTGCACACCCTGAATGTTCTCTCCCTTGCTTTGGCTATAGTATGGCTTAATGTGGATAGGACGGAACACAATTCCCTTAAGATTCAAACCGTTCATGCGGTCGCAGAACTTATCGGCTTCAATCCAAGGAGCACAAATCAATTGGAAAGGCATTGTATAACCTACACCTATTGAGATATTGTACAATTCACCTATGATACCTGTTGTTGGGTAATAAACAGCCGATTGTGGATATGGTTGGTGAGGTGAAGGCAAAATCCATGGCATACCAGTTTGGTCAAATGTCATGTAACGATGCCAGCCAGTCATAGGAACGACTGTCAATTTAGCCTTTTTACCATCTTTCAACATACCATCGTTAAGCATAAGCGCTAGTTCACCTGGAGTCAATCCATAAAGATAAGGTATTGGGAACTGGCTCACAAGAGAGTAGAAGCCATCTTCAACCAAGCAGCCTTCAACCTTTAAACCCGATAGCGGATTCGGGCGGTCAAGCACCATAAATTCTTTATTATTCTCAGCGCATGCTTCCATACACAATCCCATTGTGCTTATGAAAGTGAATGAGCGACAACCATTGTCTTGAATATCGTAGATAAGTACATCTACATCTTTAAGCATTTCTGCCGATGGCTTTTTGTTCTTGCCATATAACGAGAAAACTGTTACTCCAGTCTTCTTATCTACATATGTATCAACTTTTGCGCCGGCATAGATATCGCCGCGCACACCATGTTCTGGGCTATACAGTGCGGTAAGTTTCACGCCCTCTGCTTCTGAAAGGATGTCGATAGTAGACTTCAGATTATTGTCCACACCGCTAGGATTAGTGATCAATCCCACACGCTTTCCTTTAAGTTGTTCGAAACCTCCATCACGAAGGGTTTCAATACCTGGCTTCACTTGTGCCATTCCTAAGAATGACACAAGGCAAACCAAGCTTAAGAATATAGATAGTTTTTTCATGTCTATACGCTAAAATTATTTCTTTGCTCCATATTCTGGATTGATGTGCTTGCGTACTAGAGCTGTTACTAGCCAAGTTGCAAAGTTACAAGCAAGTACCCACCAGAAGAAATTGATGTAAGAATTGCCTAGAAGTTCTTCCTTAATGAAACCGGCAGCCATACCTGGAAGCATCATACCTAGAGCCATGAATGCTGTACAGATTGCATAGTGAGAAGTCTTGTAAGGACCGTCAGCAAAGTACATCATGTATAGCATGAATGCAGTAAATCCGAATCCATAAGCGAACTGTTCTAGAATAATAGCACTGAAGATAATGATCTTACCAGATAGTTCAGCATAAGATGGCTGTACATTTGATAGTACGATATAAGCCACGCAGTTAAGCGAAGTAGCTAGAGCCATTGGCCAAATCCATTTCTTCAAACCGCCATTAGAAGCACAGATACCACCGATGATACCACCCACAGTAAGACCGATGATTGCAAGTGTTCCGTAAGCGAAGCCCACTTCAGTTTGAGTCATTCCTAGACCTCCTGCATCGCGTGCTGCAAGTAGGAATGGCTGACAAAGCTTAACAACTTGAGCTTCAGGAAGACGATAAAGCAACATGAACAACATAGCCAAGATAACATGCTTCTTTTGGAAGAATGTCACGAATGAGCCAGAGAATTCCTTAACGATATCGCCAACGCTCTTCTTCTTTGCATCACCTACGGCCTTATCGGTTGCAGGAACAGGAAGGATAAATGCGTGCCAGATAGAAACAACGGCAAAGAATACTGCACAGATGATAACAGTATATTGCCATGCAGTAGATACGCTACCTGTTTGTGATTCCAAATATCCAGCAAGCATTACAAGACCACCTTGACCGAATACATTAGCACAACGGTAGAATGTAGAACGGATACCTACAAACATACTTTGTTCTGCTGTATTCAATGCAATCATATAGAAACCGTCAGAAGCGATATCGTGAGTTGCTGAACAGAAAGCAGTGATAAAATAGAAGAATAGACATAGCATGAATGCGCTTACTGGCAATCCTGCTGCAATTTCCTCTTTATTTGGCAATGGCAATGTGAATGCAATCGCTGCAAGACCAACTGCTACACAAATCTGCATTGTCACTGTCCACCAACGCTTTGTGCGAATAATATCCACGATTGGTCCCCAGAATGGTTTGATTACCCATGGCAAGTATAGCCAACCAGTGTAAAGGGTAGCGTCGGTTTCCGACATACCAAGCTGAGTAAATAGCACCATTGTCACCATATTGATGAAAATGAATGGAATACCTTGCGCAAAGTATAGCGTTGGAATCCATGCCCACGGATTACGTTTTGTTTCTGTCTTCATTATTATTTTAAAATGATTTAGTTGTTAGTTTTAGTATAATTTGTTTATATCTGCATTGATGAAGTAATGCAAAAGGATTTCTTTGTAATTGTAGCCCTTTTCACCCATTACTGCAGCACCGATTTGGCACAAGCCTACGCCATGTCCCCATCCTGCACCGCGAATAATGAACTTTTGAGGTACTCCGTCAGCATCAACATCTTGCTTTTCTACAACAAATGCCGAGCTATACAAGTGTGATGGTGACAATGTGCGACGGATTTCAAGTTCTTTACCTATAATCTGAGTCTTCTTGTCGCCTACAATCTTTAGACGATATAGGCGGCCAGATGTACCTCTTGCTATAGGTTCCAAGTCAAGAATCTTTCCGTAATCAACGCCCGAACGCTCTTTCACAAGTTTTGAAAGTTCGTCTTGAGTGTACTCTACCTTCCAGCGATAGAAATCGGTTGTTTCCTGATCATAGTTATTCAGAACTTGTGAAAGGATTTTCTTGTCGGTAGTGTTGCAATATGCTTCTGGTGCATTAAGAATCCACTCGCGTGCATTCTCTTCTACTGTCAAATCAGGGAAGTTCATTTCGTCTGCCCCATCAAGACGAGCCACCAAATAGTCATAATGCTTTGGTTCCCAACAATTTTCAAATTCCTCATATACACCACCGCAGCTCTTAGAGAAACGAGCATCACAAAGTTCGCCGTCATAAGTAAGTACTTCTCCCCAAGTAGCTTTTATTGCATCACGCACCTTCTGAGTTGAAGCGCGGGTGATACCTTGATAGCGTTGGCAATGGTCATCGGCACACACATCAAAATTGAAGTGGTCTTCGCGATCATACCATTTCACTAGCTCGTCCTCTGTTTGTGTGCATGCACAATATTTTGTCGCACCTGCTGCCAATTTCTTGCTCTTGTCCATTTGAGCAAGCAACCAACTGCGAGAAATCACGGCATGAGCCTTCAACAGTTCCAAAGATGCTGTTGCACTCATCTCACTTGAAATCACGCTCAACAAATATTCTTCTACTGAAAGAACATTTACAGGGCAAAGTGCTCCATGCTCAACAATCAGACGCAAAGCACCGCGGAATGTCTGGTTTTCTTTACGCTCCCAGTGAAAATTCACGCCAATTGTAACGCCAATCAATTCAAATGAATCATTTTCGGCATCGGTTGGTTCGAAAAAGAATTCTTCACACACAGAACCGTTCCAGCACACCTTTCCGTCCTGCATTGTAGCAGTCTGGTTACCGGTTACCTCTATTCCGTTCACCTTATAGTTCCCGTGCAGAACAAATTCCACACTAGGCTCGTGCATAATGCCTACCTGCACTTGAGGTACATTACTCATAGCTTTATCCTTTTAATGTTGCAATTAGTTTTTCAGCATCTTCTTCTCCAAAGCACACTTCGTCAAGAATCATTTGCACATCTTCTGCAGTTATCTTATCAAAGTCCTTTTCCAATGGAGTGATGAAAACGCCACCCATATCTACCGATGCAGGAGAAATCAAGATGTTAGCATCTCCTTCTGCCGAATAGCATGAAGGACGGTGTTGCTTTCTTGGGAATACTGCAATCACCCACTTTTCACCTTCTGCCCAGCATAGGATATTTAGCATTGGTTCTGTCTCTTCTTCCTTTTGAGGAAGCGCTGCAAATACTTCGTTAAACAATGCCTCGCCAGCTTCTTTCTTATCGGCTGTAATAACTAGAGCCACACGGCCAAGTCCCTTTACATATTCCAATTTTGCGCCTTCTGCTTCCTTCACCAAAGTCTTTTCACCCTTAGCGATATCAGCATCAAATGTCATAAAGCCCTTGTTTCCTGCTTGGAAGTGCATGTGATCAGGAGCTGAAGCACCGCACTTAGGTCCATTATAGAACAATATGTATTCTGGTAGCAATGCAGCAAGCGACATCATATCACCGATACGGCCAGATATCAATTGGTCGGTATGGTCGTTGCAAGGGATTGTCAAGTGTCTTGGGAAAATCGGGAATGGGTTAATCAAAACTGTATAGTTTTCCCATGCCAAACCTTCTTGCACTGCAGGTCTATTTGCCTCACACAAGAAACATTTTCTTTCCTTCAAGGATTTTGCATCTACCTTAGCGGCACTTGATACGATACGACCTGGGTTAAATTGAACATTGAAAGTGGCATTACCCACTTTCAATGTCTTAACCTTTACACCCTTGAGCGCATCAAAATTATTTTTTGCTGTTTCCCACACCTCAAACTGGCGTTGGAACAAGCTTTCTACGTCCTTAGATGTGAATACTGCCATTTCTATTAAGCTTTCTTGTTTTTAGCGATACGAGCTTCTAGTTCCCATGTACGGATACGGTCCTTGTATAAGTTGTGACCATTCATCTTAACGATATCAAGAGAAGCATCACTGTTATCGTCCCAACGACGGCACAAGTATACTACATCATATACACGACCGATTTGATAGTTACGAGAGATATTCAAACCTAGAGCGTAGTCTTCACCGTAGCTAGTGTTTGGAACCTTGATGTCACGAAGAACTGGAGTATAGAATGCGCGAGGAGCACCAAGACCATTGATACGAAGTGCATTGTTGCGTCCGTTATCTGGAGTCCATTCCTTATGGTCGATGATACCTGGAGCGATCATTTCCATATCGAAGTTTGTCATCATGTAAGTACCCACTACCATTGCACAGTTTTGTTCGTAGAATGCGTTCACCATTGTTTGAAGAGTGTTTTCATCTTTGTAAACGTCATCACTGTCCAATTGAACGATGAACTTACCGCACTTAGGGTGATGTGCACCAAGATTCCAGCAACCGCCGATACCTAGGTCATTGCGTTCTGGGATAATGTGGATAAGTCTTTCGTCATCTTTGAATTCTTGGATAGCTTCAGTTGTTCCGTCTGTTGAACCGTTATCTACAATGATAAGGTTGAACTTGAAGTTACACTTTTGAGCTAGAACAGACTTGATCGCGTCGCGCACTGTGCGGATACGGTTACGAACAGGAATCATAACTGATGCTTCATATTCGAATTCACCCTTGTCGAATGCGATTTCTTGGAACTTAGGTTCTAGGTAACCGCCGATAGCTTTCAAGTGTTCTGTACAAGCTTGTTCCATTTCGATTTGGCGACCACGGTTTCTTGGATCTACATAGTCGAAAATCTTTTCACCACTCTTACGAGTATCTTGTTGAACATCGCTGTATAAATATTCGTTAATGTGTACTAGGTTACCTAGTCTTGAGATGCGCAAACGCAAATCATACAAACCTGCATGTTCGTATTCTTTATCGATACCAGCAGCTGCTTCCTTATAATTTGCAGCATTGAACATTAGCACAGAACCGAAATCGAAGTCGTCACGAAGACTACCGAATTGATAATCAATCACTGGAGCATTAGTTTGCTTGCCGTCTACTACTTGATAGTGGTCAGCATAAACCATTGCAGCAGAACTGTCTGATGCCAATTTTTCCATTCTTTCGATAGCAAACATGCCAGGAACCAATGTATCATACTTAGTATAAAGCAATACATAATCAGCATCAGCCTTTTCAGCAATCTTCTTGATTGTATCAGTAGCATATAGCGACTTGATATCAATTGCTTCACAACCTTCTATAGTTCCTTCTGCCTCAGCAGTCTTTAGAAGATATACATTCTTTACTAGTTCACTAGCTTTCAATGCTTCCACTGTAGCCTTAGCTTGCTCAGCGCTTGCAAATGGTACGAAACAGTTAATTGTCTTCATTGTTGTTTATTGATTTAGTTATATAATTGTTATTTATTAATTTTTGTATATTAATTCCTTTTCAAGTTATTATTTCTCAAAGAAGTTCAAAACGCGCTGCATGAACGCATTTCTATTTTCCTTGCCTTTAATCACCTCAAACGGTACACCTAGGACGAATGTCTTATACCCATTCTTTGACGATGCGACACCTGCAGGGATATTGTTTTCAGTGTAGCGGAAAACGGTAGCACCGGTCTGAGTGTCAGCTGGATATATAGCATCTGGCGACTCTACCGCATAAATCTTGTCATTCAATTCCATTCCGAAGGTCCAACTGCCATCATCGCTCAACTTAGAATGAATGCTTGGCACAGAATGTATCTTTCCTACGATTGCAGCCTGGCCTACTCTCCACTTGTAACCAAGCACATCGGCTGCAAATGCCTTTTCTTCTTCTACAGCATTCTTCTTGTCCCAAATATCAGTTGCAATGAACGAACCTGTAAGCATTACATTACCTCCAGTCTTAGTATACTCGGTGATTGTAGTCATCAATTCAGGTGACATTGTTTTATAGCGGTTAGGCACTGCACCGCGGCCTATCTTCACTTCTTTTTGCTTACCCATTATGATATCCACTACTGGATACTGCTCTGCATTAAACGATTTTCCTGCGAAGGCGTCCATACTGCTTGAAACGAATGAATAACCAGCAGCCATTATAGCTTCACCATGCACGATTGGATAATCGAATGTATTACCTGCAATAACCTTAGTTTCATAATTTGAGCGGCTCGCTCCGAATCCTGCAGCATCGTCATCCATCCATGGTATTTCACGACGGAACTCGAACTGCGAACCGATAAAGCTTATGTCATTTACATAAGGTACGCCATGATCGCGTTCATCATAGAATCCTGCAATTTCACCGGCTTCAAACCAGTCGGGAGCCGATACGCGAGTAAATCCGTTCACCACCATTACAGTTCCTTTAGATTCAGGTGCTACACCCAATGAAAGGATTTCACTTGGAAAACTCTTACCTCCGTCATTCATTGCCACTACCTTATAGCTATGGATAAGATTATCATTAACTTCAGCTAGATATTGAGGTGCTACAGTCTTAGCAACAAACTTGAATGCGCCGTTGCCGAT
This sequence comes from Muribaculaceae bacterium, assembly GCA_017391675.1. Lineage (GTDB taxonomy): Bacteria > Bacteroidota > Bacteroidia > Bacteroidales > Muribaculaceae > RGIG4576. The sequence continues at coordinate 38,975 of JAFOXR010000043.1, read as the reverse complement.
GCGTTCATACACTAGGTAAGAAGATGCGTCAGAGTTAGCAGTTAATGTATCAGTTGTAGGTTTCCAAGACAAAAGGAACTTGTTATTTCCACTTGGAGCAATTTCAAATGAATTTACAGGCAATGGCTGTACCATGTACAATCGGCCATCACGCTTAGCCAAGAATTGAAGCATGCCTTTATAGATAGCACGGCTCACTGTGAAACGGAAATTAGGATCAAGTCCATATTTCATATCAGCAAAGTTCTGATGTGAAAGAAGTTCTAGTAGCATTGTTGGCACTTCTGGCACACGAGCCTCAGCATATGAGCGGTCCCACATTCCGCGACGAGCCCATTCTGGTTCAAACTGTCTTCTCACATCATCTACGATATTTGTCATCACCTTATTGGTGAAATCGCGAGACAGAATGCGAGGTGTTCCATCAGCATATTTGTCAAACTTCTTTGTCATATAGATACCCAAAGTTCCTATGATAGAATCGTTTGGAGTAGTTCCTGCATCGGTGTGGAATGCGAACGCCAAATCCACTGGGATATTCAAGCCTTCTCCGTCAGGTCTCACGCGAGAACCTCCCGACAAATAATTCACCCAATGTCCACGGCAGCTATAATCATCGGTATAGTCATTCACGCCTTCAGTTGGTGAGTATACACTGTCAGGAACGCCTGCCCATTGCAAGAAGTAGCGAGCGCCTTCTGTAAAGCGTGGATAATTGCTTAATTGCCAGCGATAATCAACTTCAGGAGTAGCGATAGTCTTTGAGGCCTTATTATCAGAGCTCTTTACATTTTCGCTCATTGCTTGTACTTTACGAGCAATGTTTCCTATACCTCCACCAATCTTAACGGCATCGGCTGTAACTACACCATTCTCTTCAGAGTAATTGCTTATTTCAACCACATTTTCGTTCAAACCGGCCTTCAAAGGATAATGACCTAGGTAAAGCCATGTACCGCCACCCATCTTTTGGTTCACAACAAATTCTTTCGAGCCGGCTTGACTATTGATCGTATATCTCACATCACTTACGCTCTTTGGTGTAGTAGCATAAGAAATATACACTGCATAGTTTCCGTCTTTTGGCACTTCGGCACTCCATGAAGCGGTAGACACTTTGTCCTTGTTATTTGAAGTTTTTGCTTCACGATAGGTTCCTTCCTTAAATGGATTTTCAAAGTTTCTGTATTCAGCACGTTCGTAGGCAAATCCAGCATTACTACCGTCATACCATTTTTCGCCTTTCTTGTGTTCCTGATAACCGCTATAAGCATACTTGCCTTCTCCGTCAATAATCTGCTCGAATGTATTTATGTCGCGCTCACGCGGACTCATCACATAAGCTCCGGCATTTTCAAGCATTGGCATCAAGAATGGCATTACATAGCTTTGAGTATACAAGTCTTCTACTGTTTGGAAGATGCGTGCACGCTGCCATTCCCAACGGTCTAGCTTTGGTTCGAAATACCAACCGTGGCTTTGCCACAAAGCTATAATATTTCCGCTTAAACCTTTTGTAAAATTATCGTTCGGATCCTGAGACACTATAAACTTCTCATTCTTCTTTCTGTAAGCCTTTGTAAACACAGGAATATAGCGTTCTGCTGGCACTCCTTTTATGGAGATTTTTACAGTATAGCTCTTGTATTTTGAAGGCAATTCGCCTAAGACCAAACTTTTAACTTCACTAAGTGTAGTTTCTGTAAATGGCACATACGAATACACTTCATTCATATTGATATTTACAGTTTGTCTTTTCTCACTCACTGTGGCTTTCAACACTTTAATCTCGCCTAGCTGCATGTTGCCAGGTATAGTTGAGCGTATTCTCGCCTCAATGCTATCCTTTTGTGCTGATGCTAGCGGGCGTTGAGCATTAGCAGTCGCTACGCCCAGCATTCCTACCGACAATAATGTCAAGAAAAGTTTCATCATATGCTCTTATTTTTCTGTTTTTCAGTCTTTATTTTCAAGCCAAAATAGCTCATTTCACAATACCCCTACGGTAATCATACAAATTTAATACTTTAACTTCACATTACGAAACAAATAAAGACTTATTTATCCACTTGTAAACATATTTTAAGGTTTAAGAGGTTTTAATTCTCATCATCTGAGCTACAACCCTCTTAAACCTTATTCAAATCGTCACGCTTATAGCTGTTTGCTTTCTATAGAAAAAGCGTTTATATCGTATGATACTTCACCAAACCAGGAAGCGCATTTTTTTCTATTGAGTCAACCGAAACACCTAGTTCGGCAGCAACTTCCTTAAGTTCCTTTTCATACATACATGCTATTTCTCCAACGAAACTCACTGGATATTTTTCGTAATCATACTGCAATATGTTACGCACAAAGAAGCGTTTCAGCTCTCCTCTTACCAACGCATTAACATATTCGTTATCAATATGTTCCGACAAGAACGAAGCATACTTGCTAAGCCACTTGTTGGTTGCATTCGTAGTGTAGACTTCGTCCATTATCTCGTCGGTCGTCAATTTATACTTGTCATAGAACAAATCCGAAATTTCTTTTGGAGCCACATCTTTTAGGCAATCGCTCAACAGAATTCGTCCTAGAGCAGCACCGCTACCTTCATCTCCAAGAATAAACCCTAAGGAACTTACCTGCTTTTCGATTCCGTTACCGTCATATTGGCAAGAGCTGGAACCTGAGTCCAAGATACTTACGATCCCCGATTTCTTTCCTAACAGGCCACGAGCTGCACCCAGCAAGTTACTTTCAACTGTTACCGGAGTCTTGAACTGAGCCACAGCCGAAGCCTCAACGATCTTCTTTTTTTCTACGCTTGTACAGCCTGAGCAATAAAGGTCAACATGCTCCCAACGACGCCTGAAAAAAGTGTCGGGCAAACCTAATCGTATTATATGACTGATTTCTCTTCTTGACTGGAAAAACGGATTTATACCTTCTATTTTTACACTTTCAACTATATTTCCATCTTCCACCAAAGCCCATACCGACTTCGTAGAACTACTTTCCGCTATTATTCTCATTTCTAAAGTTTACTCAACTTTCGCTTAAACATGTTATTTGTTTTGCAAAAGTACTCATTTATCATGAAATTAGCATAATTTATAGAATAAAAAAGCTATTTCACACATCGGATTTTGTATAAAGCCCGTAAATTAACGCTTATAATTCAAATAATACCATGAATCCACAGCTTTCCCGTCCTTCATTCCAGGCTCAAATGCAGGCAAAGATTTGAGAGCATCTACGATCTCCGCTTTATACTCATCGTTATATCCGCACTCTGTAAACTGCACTCGTCCCACACTGCCGTCGCTCTTTATTACAATGCTTGCACGGAACTTTGCCTTCTCACCTTTCTTGGCTTTTCGCAGCTTATTCTTAAGAGCCTTCTTCAAAGCCTTTTCTCCTTCAGGATATTTTGGTGTACTCTCCGTTTCTGAATCATCAAGGAAATAAACGGCATCAGGACTAGCCCCTATCTCCTTTGGAGCTTCCTCCACCTTAGGCTGTACTTCTATGTTATTTTTTTCGTCTTCACCTTCCTTATCACGCAAAACTTCTTCCTTATGCTGTTTCTCATTCTTCTGTTCTTCAGCAATTACAGTTTCATCTTCTCCACCTACCACGATTACAGTATCAGTATCACCCTCTGCATTTTCTTTCATGTTACCTTGTGAACACGAGATTAAAATATAACCCAACGACAGACTTGCGCATAGTGCAACATAAGACCAAATTCTTCTCATAATCAATCTTTTTTATCTAGCAGTTAACATAATGCAAATTTACTGTTTTTTATCCATATACAAAAAAAGAGAGACAACCTCTTGGTTGCCTCTCTTTCCCGTATATAAGATATTCAATTACATGAACATTGTGACAGAAGATTCTGCTGCTTCAATCAAGCCTGAGTAGATGCAGCTCACAATACCCACAAGGATAATGCCAAGCACACATACAATCATAGCCAAACGCTCACTGCAAGCGCTCTTGAATGGAGCGATAGCACCTTCTTCACCCGGCTTATTGATGAACATAGCCTTAACCACTAGCAAGTAGTAATACAATGAGATGATAGTGTTAAGCAATGCGATAAGCACTAGTACATACAATGCAACGCTGCCTGTACTCAATGCGCTAGTGAAGATAAAGAACTTGCTGAAGAATCCTGCAAACGGAGGAATACCTGCAAGCGAGAACATCGCAAGCATCATAGCAAATGACAACCATGGATTGGTGCTGCGCAAACCGTTATAGTCGGCCATCATCACCTTACCAGTCTTATTTTCAATAGCTCCAATCACGCCAAATGCAGCCAAGTTTGAAAGCACATACACTAGTACATAATACATCAACGATCCAAGACCAAGCGCATTCGCCGAAATGATACCAAGCATGATATAACCAGCTTGCGACACTGAAGAGAATGCCAAGAAACGCTTCATATTGCGCTGACGGATAGCGAACAAGTTACCTAGTGTGATAGTAAGCACGATCAATGCATAAAGCATCCATTCCCATGCCATATCATATACTGAGCCGAACACTTGCACAAGAATTACCATGAATCCGAATGCTGCTGATCCCTTTGAAATAACCGACAAGTATCCTGTTACAGGAGTAGGAGCTCCTTGATAAACATCGGCAGTCCACAAGTGGAATGGAACAAGAGACAACTTGAAGCCTACACCAGCAATCACAAATGCAAGAGCAACGATAAGCATTGTTGACTTTTCACCCATAACAGACAGTGCAATGTCGCTGAAATACAACGAACCGCTCAATGCATACACGAATGACAAGCCCATCATGAATACTGCTGAAGAGAATATTGCAGTAAACATATACTTAGCTGCTGCTTCATGGCTTTCGTAGCGATTCTTTTCGAATGCTATCAATGCAGCCAATGGCAATGACGCTGTTTCCAATCCGATTACAAACATCAGGAAGTGACGCGCTGAAATCATGAAGTACATACCAAACAATGTTATTAGCAGCAATTCATAGAATTCGCCTCTGCGCACTGTCATATACTCGCTATTAGCCCATTTGATTGATTGGATAAGCACGATAAGCATACCAATATTCAATATCGCCTTGATAGCTACTGTTGCCTGAGTCGTTTCAAACATACCTCCGAAGATTGTACCTTCTTCATAGGCAAAGAACAAATTTGCAATGGTGAACAAACCAAAAGCCACACAAGTGAACACCGGTAGAGCATTTTGCACCTTCTTTGACATGAATGTGTCATACAAGAATACCAATAAGAACACTACTAGCAGTCCTATTTCTTGCGGCATATTTAAAAATTGTGAATAATCCATTTTCTCTTAGTTTTATTTTTCAACACTACAAATTAGAAAGCTCCTAGCGCCTTGATGATTGGCGCAAAGCTGTCGTAAATAATCTCATTAAAGAAGTTAGGGAAGCATCCTAATCCAGCAACGCACACGATAAGTGTGATTACTGCAAACTTTTCATGCCATACTGCATCGGTCAATGTGCGGTGATGATCATCATACACTGGACCATAAAGCATCTTGCCCACAACTCGCAAAATATATACAGCTGTAATCACAATCGCGCTACATGCCATTATTGTCAATACTCTGTGGAACATATCGGCATGAGCGAATGAACCAACAAAGATTGTCATTTCGGCAACGAAACCGCTGAAGCCTGGCAAACCAAGGTTAGCAAGACCTGCTATCACATATCCAACTCCCAAGAATGGCATAATCTGCATTAGACCACCCATCTTGCGGATATCACGAGTGTGAGTTCTGCCGTAGATCATACCGATCAAGGCGAAGAACAACGCTGTCATAAGACCGTGTGAAAGCATCTGCATGATTGCACCTGTCATTGCAGTAGTGTTAAGCATCAATATTGCAAACAATACCATACCGCAGTGGCTCACCGAAGAGTAAGCATTGATATACTTCAAGTCGGTCTGTACACATGCACTGAATGCTCCATACACAACGCTGATACCTGTCAAGATCAAGAATATCCATGCCAATTCATTAGCAGCGTGAGGCATCAAGTATATGGCAATGCGGAAACAGCCATAACCTCCCAGCTTCATCAACACACCTGCGTGTAGCATTGACACTGCAGTAGGAGCTGATGCGTGACCGTCAGGACTCCATGTGTGGAATGGGAACATTGCACCTAGCACACCGAAGCCTACAAAAGTCATAGGGAACAAGAAATACTGCCAGTTATTTGGAATTGCATTGTTCTTTGCAATTTCAAGGATATTCATAGTAAGGTTGCCATCGGCTGCCGAATGGAAATAGATTCCGATAATGCCAAGCATCAACAATGCCGATGCTCCCATAAGCATAAGCGTAAGCTTCATGGCTGAATAGTTCTTGTTGCCGCTTCCCCATACACCAATCAACAGGTACATTGGGATAAGCGCTACTTCATAGAACATGAACATTGCAAACAAGTCTATTGCGATAAAGAATCCGAACACACCGGTTGACAACAACCAGAACCACATGAAATATTCACGAGGAAGCGGATCCATATTCCATGATGCAAACACGCCAGCAAATACAATCACACATGAAAGCAATAGCATTGCTACCGAAATTCCATCAACACCTAATGACAGTTTTATGTTGAGAGGTTCAAACCATGACCAGTCGCCACGGAACAACATCTCTTCTACATTTCCTGCCGCACGAAGCTGCAAGAATTCTATCAATACATATACGCCCAAGACCATCAAGGCTGAAGCGCCAACTATAGATACGGCTCTTACTTGCTTAATATTCTTGCATATCGCCAAACCAGCCAATGTAAGCACTGGTATTACGACGAAATAAATTAATATATTTTCCCAAATCATTTTTCTTAAGTATTAAGACCGTTTCTAAATCAGATTAAACATATCACTGTAATTGCAGCAAGCAACAATACGCCAATCAAGTATACATATACATAAGACTGTATGCTGCCTGATTGAAGTTTGCGTATTGCAAACGATGCTGAATTAGCTAGGTTAGCAAGACTGTTCAACGAGCCATCAACGATCTGACGGTCAAACCATGCCAATGGACGGCTCACTCTCTCGAATATAATCTTATGAGTAATGAACTGATACAACTCGTCCATATAGAAACGGTTATAAGCTGCAGTCCACAAGCCCTTAAATGATTTCGCCATCTTTGCTGGTGCTTCGTTTTCCTTCAAGTACAACTTTGTTGCAAGAAGAATTGCTACTACTGCCACAGCCACACTGCTTATAGCCACTGTATAATTCAAGTGAATGTGATAAGCCTCACGGTTCCATGACACGAATTCTCCGAATGGGATAAGACCTGCTACTATTGAAACCACCGAAAGGATAATCAATGGCAAAGACATTGTCATAGGCGCATCGTGTGGAGTGTGGTGACCGTAGTCAGGATTGTTCCACCAGAAAATCTTGTAGTATAGACGGAACATATAGAATGCTGTCATACCAGCAACTAGCATCATCCAGATACCCCAGAATGTGTGCTGTTCAAATGCAGCGACAAGGATTTCGTCCTTACTGAAGAATCCTGCAAATGGAGGAATACCTGCAATAGCAAGACAGCCAATCAAGAATGCAATATTACAAATAGGCATGTACTTGCGAAGACCGCCCATAGCGCTCATTTCGTTGCTGTGTACAGCGTGAATGATTGCACCTGCACACAAGAACAGCAACGCCTTGAACATTGCGTGAGTGAACAAGTGGAACATTGAAGCCATGTAACCCACACCTTCATGCAATTCAGGACGCGCAACACCTAGCGATGTTACCATGAATGCGATTTGCGAAATAGTAGAGAATGCAAGCACGCGCTTGATATCGCTCTGCACGCATGCTACTGCAGCTGCATAGAATGCTGTGAATGCACCGATAACTGTAATCACAGTCATTGTGCCTTCTTCCATGCAGTACAATGGGAACATACGGGCAATCAAGAATACACCGGCAACAACCATGGTAGCAGCGTGAATCAACGCCGATACTGGAGTTGGACCTTCCATAGCGTCAGGCAACCATATATGCAATGGGAACATTGCCGATTTACCTGCACCACCCATGAAAATCAAGGTCAACGCCCACGCCATTACTGAACAGCCCATGAAGGTTGCACCACCTGCTGTTTCTATTGCTGCAGTCGGATTGCTTGTAAGCGTGATGAAGTCAAATGTCTGAGTGAAATATGAAAGGATAAGAATACCTACCAAGAAGCCTAGATCGGCAAAACGAGTAACGATAAACGCCTTCTTTGAAGCCGATACTGCAGCTGGCAATGTGTAATAGAATCCAATCAACAAGTATGATGACACACCCACAAGCTCCCAGAATATATACATCTGGAAAATGTTTGGAGCCACTACAAGACCTAGCATTGACAATGAGAAAAGTGACAAGAACGCATAGTAGCGTTGCAAGCCTTTTTCATACTCATGGTTATGATCCTGCATATAGCCCAAGCTATACAAGTGCACCAAGAATGATACCGTAGTTATCACGATAAGCATCATTGCCGAAATAGGATCAAGCAAGAAGCCTATCTTTATCACAAGTTTTTCGCTGAACTCAAGCCAAGTAAGGTCCCATGCCACTATTTGTTGGCGGATTCCTTCAATAATCTGACCCTGGTCTGTTCCAAAGAAATAAGCTAGAGAAATAGCATACGCTATGACAGCTGTTATACCCATCATAGAAGTACCCACCACTCCGGCAGTCTTTCTGCTCAATCTGGTTCCCATCAGTCCCAAGAACAGGAATGTCACCAATGGGAGCACCAATACTAAATAAGAATATGAGAAATCCATAAAGCTTAAAATTTCATTTTAGTAAGTTCACGAATATCGATATTCTTAGCCATACGGAACACATTGATGATAATAGCTATCACTAGTGCAGTTTCCGCAGCCGCTATCGCGATGGCAAACAATGAGAAGAACATGCCTTCCATCTCACCCGGGAACAAGAATCGGTTAAACACTACAAAATTAATATCCACAGCATTAAGCATAAGCTCTAGAGATATCAACACTGCAATCATATTTTTGCGGGTAACGAACCCATAAACTCCACAGCAGAACATAATCAAGCTGGGTACAAGATACATCAATAATGTCAAGTCCATATCTATCTCTCCTTATCGTTTACGGGCAATTACAATACCACCAATTATACATGCTAACAACAGGATACTTATTGCTTCGAAAGGCAACAGATAGCCGAACTTTTCGGTGCTCAACAACATAGAGCCTATATTGTTGATTGTAACATCAATTGGCTGAGAAACCACTGCGTTACACATATCCGCCTTTGAGAACAAAGCGTATCCACACACTAATGCACCCAGAATGGCCGCACTTAACCCTATCTTCTTTTTGCTAGATTCAAGGGGTTCTGATGCCTTGCCTGGCTTTCCTGTAAGGAAGATAGCAAACACGAACAACACTAGTATACCTCCCGCATACACTGCAATCTGCACAGCACCAAGGAACTCATATCCCATCTGGAAATAAATTCCGGCTGTTGCAAACAATACGAAAAGCAAATATGTTGCCGCACGCAATATCTTGCCTGTGGTCACCGTCAGCACCGAGAACACGATAATTGCAAGCGCAATTATGAAATACATAATAATATTTCCTACTGATTCCATATTTAATTATTTTCTTGTTTTTTTTCTTCTTGTGCAGCACTAGCAGCAGGCTCTTCGGCTTTCACAGCAGGAGCAGCAGGCTTAGGCGCTGGAGCAGGCTTTTCCTTTTCAGGCAGATAGTTCAACTGCTTCTTCAGTTTCTCACGAGTGAACACAGCTTGCTCAAATTCATTGGTAAACTCTATAGCCTTTGCGGCACATGATGTAACGCACAGCATGCAGAATGTACAGCTGCCTAGGTCATACATGTATTTTTCAAGTTTTTTCTTTTTCTTTCCATCAGGCATTTCCACCATTTTGGATTCAATACTGATAGAACCGTTCGGACAGTTCATTTGGCATAGTCCGCATGCAATACACTTGTGATATCCCTCGCTGTCGTATTTAAACGCCAGTGTCGCTCTGAAGCGTTCAGGAATCTCAAGCGTAGCTCTATTTTCAGGATACTGATATGTTACCTTTGGAGTAACAAGCTCTTTACCCGTAACCTGCAATCCTTTCAGAAGGCTCACAATCCCTTTGAAAAGAGAAGAAAAATATTCCTTAATACTCATAAATTTAAGTACACTTAAAAACACTACTATACCGAAATTACTATTATTTGCAAAGGAGAACCGGTATAAACATTCTCCTTATTCATTGTTATTTTCCTTTTATCGTTCCACTTGACCGCCCACAATATCAAGCAACTCGGTTGTAATGCCTTGTTGTCTCAACTTATTGTATTCTAGCTGTAAAGTTTCAAGCAATGTCTTGGCGTTATCACTCGCGCTCTGCATAGCCATTACACGAGCAGCCTGTTCCGATGCATTGTTCTCGGTGAATTGAGTCTGCACCATAGAGAGCAGGTATAACGGAAGTACGCTGTTGAAGATAGTATTTCCATCTGGTTCAAGCAGGCATGGAGCATTCTTATTGACTGCACTTGAACTTTCGGCCACAAGTACATCATAAGATACTGGTAACAGCTGTTCCTTTACAAGAACTTGACGGCTCACAGAGTGATAGTGCATAAATATTACCTCTACCAAGTCATATTCCTTATTAAGGAACTTATCCTTCAGCATTTCGGCAAATTCAGCCACATCTTTCTGTGTGCTGCGTGTGTGTATCGAAGTTACAGGCTCAACATTAACGCCCGTACCGACCATACGCATACTAGCTTTAGTCATCTTCTTTCCTACTGGAAGCACAGTCACATCAATGCCATTGCCATATTGTTCTCTAGCCTTTCCTACATATTCAAGCAGTCCCTTGTATATGTTATTGTTATAAGCTCCACACAATCCGTCGTCCGAGCCGTAAACCAGATATGCTATACTTTTCACCTCACGCTCTTCTATAAGCGGCGAGGTGTATTCGCCTTCAGCCGCAAGCAAATGTCCTATTACGGACTGAACCTGTTCACGGAAAGGCACCAAACGCTTCAACGCTTGCTCATACTTATGCATTTTAGCCGACGAAATCATCTTCATGGCACCAGTAATCTTTCCAGTCGATGCCACAGAACCGATTCTTCCTTTTAACTCGCGTAAGGTTGCCATAGTATATACTAGTTCTTATAATTTGCTGCTACTTGCTTAGCTACTTCAGCCAATTTTGCTGTCACATCGTCATTTATAACGCCACTTTTAAGCACATCAAGCACTTCTGCCTGATACTTCACTTTCAAGGTCTGTATAAACAACTTCTCAAATTCCGACACTTTATCTAGCGGAACATCGCTCATCAAGCCTTGAGTACCGCAATAAATTGCCGCAATCTGTTCTTCAACAGGAACTGGCGTATATTGAGGCTGAATCAACAGGCGTTCATTCTTACGGCCCTTATCGATAGTCATAGCAGTTACAGGGTCGATGTCACCACCAAACTTAGTGAACGATTCCAATTCACGGAACTGTGCCTGAGAAATCTTCAGCGTACCAGCCACTTTCTTCATTGACTTGATTTGAGCATTACCGCCCACACGTGACACTGAGATACCCACATTCACAGCAGGACGAACACCATTGTTGAACAATCCTGATTCAAGATAAATCTGTCCGTCGGTAATTGAAATCACATTGGTAGGAATATATGCCGACACGTCACCAGCCTGAGTTTCGATAATAGGAAGAGCTGTAAGAGAACCGCCACCCTTCACTAGAGGTTTCATATCCTCAGGAAGGTCGTTCATGGCTTCAGCCACCTTCTGATTGTCGATAATCTTAGCTGCACGCTCTAGCAAACGAGAGTGAAGATAGAAGATATCACCAGGATATGCTTCACGGCCCGAAGGACGCTTCAAGATAAGACATAGCTCACGATATGCCACAGCCTGCTTAGACAAGTCATCATATACAATAAGAGCATCACGGCCAGAGTCGCGGAAGTACTCACCTATCGCCGCTCCGGCAAAAGGTACATAATAACGCATTGAAGCAGAGTCGGAAGCAGTAGCTGCCACCACAACTGTATACTCTAAAGCGCCATGCTCTTTCAATTCATTCACGATTTGCGCAACGGTTGAAGCCTTTTGTCCTATTGCTACATAGATACAGTACACTGGTTTGCCTGCTTCATATCCGCTTCGTTGGTTTATAATGGTATCAATAGCGATAGCAGTCTTACCAATCTGGCGGTCACCGATAATAAGCTCACGCTGACCACGGCCGATTGGAATCATCGAGTCAATCGCCTTAATACCGGTTTGCAAAGGCTGATTCACAGGTTGACGGAAAATAACGCCAGGAGCCTTACGGTCAAGAGGCATTCTCACCATCTTTCCTTCAATAGGGCCTTTACCGTCTAGAGGCTCTCCAAGGATATTGATTACGCGTCCAAGAAGATTTTCTCCCACCTCGATAGATGCGATTTTTCCTGTACGGCGCACGCTCATATTCTCGGTCACCTCGTTCACCTTGTCAAGAAGAATTACACCCACATTGCTTTCTTCAAGGTTCATAGCAACGCCTGTCACGCCGTTCTCGAATTCAACAAGCTCATTAGCCTTTACATTTTCGAGTCCGTATACATGCGCTACGCCGTCACCTACGCTTAGCACGGTGCCAACTTCTTCAAACGCGGTCTTGGTATTGACTTCGCTGAGTTCTTTCTTTAATATTTCTGATACCTCACTTGGATTTATCATCTCTTTAAGAGTTTTAAACGCAATTTCTTTAATTCATTACTGATCGAAGTATCAAGCACCATTGAATCCACCTGCACCTTGAATCCGCCTATCAGCGACGAATCCACTGTTACCGTTTCTTCTACGGTTTTGCCGTTAAGCTGTGCCTGTATCACTTCTACTATTTGCGATAGCTTATCATTAGGCAGTTCTACTGCCGTAGTGATATTCACCTGCGCTATATTATTGGCCTCACGGTATATTTTGCCATAAGCCAACGATATTTCGCGCATAAAGCATTCACGGTTGTTCTTAATCACCATCAATATGAATTTGTCAAGACAACTGTCCTTTTCAGCACCAGATGCCGACAAAAGCACTTTTTCCCTATCGGCTACAGGCAAGAATGGATTGTCTACTGCCTTTTTCAATTCGGGCAACAGAGCATAATTTGCCGACAGCTGCTTCATTTGAGCATAAACCGCCTGCGCCATTCCTAATTCCTGCGCATACTTATAAAGCGCTTTCGCATACCGATTTGGAATAAGTCCGTCATTCATAACTACTAGTTTTTAGTCTCAACCTCATTCAACAATTTATCCACAAGCTCGGCTTGTGACTTATCGTCAGCCAAATCCTTGCGAACTACCTTTTCGGCAATCTGCAATGCAAATTGGCTCACCTCACTGCGGAATTGCATCTCCGATTCCTTGCGCGCTTGCTCGATAGACAGCTTTGCAGCGTCCATTACCTTCTTAGCCTCAACAGCTGCCGCTTCTTTTGCTTCCTCAATAATCTGAGTTTTCATCTTGGCAGCTTCGCGCAAGATTTCAGCTTGCTGTTTCTGTGCTTCGGTTACATATTTGGCTGCTTCTTTCTGAGCATTCTCCAACTGTTCCTTTGCGTCTTGGGCATACTCAACGCCTTTATCGATCAAGTCGGCTCTTTCTTCAAGAGTCTTCACGATAAATGGCCACGCGAATTTACCCAACAGCACAACAAGAAGAAGTACTGTAAGAAACATCCAGAATATCAAGCCGAAATCAGGCGAGAACAGTTCCATTCTATCTTATTTAAACGAATAATGTTAATAGACAAACGATTACACCAAATAGTGCAACACCTTCAACAAGCGCACCAATCACAATCATATTACTGCGAATGTCACCTGCAGATTCTGGTTGACGAGCGATAGCTTCCATTGCAGAAGCACCAATTTTACCGATACCAATACCAGCTCCGATAGCTACAATACCAGCTCCGATACAAGCTCCAAGGCGATCTAGTCCAAGGCTTTGTGCAGCTTCTACTGCTGCTAAAATCATTCCTAACATAATTTTAAATTTAAGTAAGTGTTAATATTTTGTTTATTTTATTTTCAATTAAATTTCTTCTCCATGACCTTCTTGTGCCATAGAAATAAATAATGCCGACAGCATTGTGAACACGAATGCCTGAATAAAGCTCACTAGTGTATCAAGCAACAGCATGAACAATGAGAATGCTACCGATACGACTGTTGTCACTCCCATAGCAGCGGCACCAAATGCACCGAAGATGAAAATCAACAATGTCAATACAAGCACTATGATGTGTCCGCCCATCATGTTGGCAAACAAACGGATAGTAAGCGCAGCAGGCTTTGTGAAAAGACCAAACAGCTCAATCATTGGCATGATTGGCAGTGGGAACTTCAACCACAATGGCACATCTGGCCAGAACACTTCTTTCCAATAGTGTTTTGTTCCGAACACATTGGTAATGAAGAATGTGAACAATGCAAGAACCAGAGTCACAGCTATATTACCTGTAAGATTGGCTCCTCCAGGGAATATCACTATCAAGCCTAGCAAGTTCATTATCAATATCAAGAAGAATACAGTGAGCAGATAAGGGCCAAACTTCTTGGCATTCTTTCCCAAAGTTGGACGCACTACACTGCTGTACACAAATTCCACTATCAGTTCAAGGAACGCAGTACCTTTGCGCGGAGCTTTCAACGGGTTCTTCTTATACCATCGGTATATGCTCATTACACATAGCACTACAACCAAAGCCGAAATGAATAATGCTGCTACATTCTTAGTGATAGATATGTCCAATGGACGATACTCTGCGCCATTAGCATCGGTCCCTACCAGTTTGCCTTTATACTCTCCTTCACTGGAAATCTTAAATCCGTCATAAGTAGCGCCATGCTCAACACGAGCCGAACTGAACACATGCCAGTCGCCATTGCAGTCGCGCACTATAATAGGCAATGGAATGTAGGTGCTGTGAGAGAACGGAGCCGCCCAGCCATAGGTATCTCCCAAGTGTTCAAAAATAATACCCTTGGGATCTTCTACTCCCGATGAATGGTCACTTGCCTGAGCCGCAAACGGTGCAACCGACAGCGCCATCATCAGAGTCAATAATATGGAAAGAACTTTCTTCATATCTCACGGAATTAATACAGACACACCGACACTACATTATGGTTTACATCGGCAATACCGCCTTTAATTTCCATTGTCACATCATTGCCGTCCTGTGTATAGACCAGTTTTCCGGCAACTAGAGATGCAATCAAGGCCGCGTGATTCTCAAGCACTGTAAACAATCCTTGAGCACCAGGAAGTGTCACTTTTGTCACAGTCCCGGTAAATTCCACCTGTTCAGCCGATATTATATTCAGTGTCATATCTCGTTATAATAATTTATTACTTACCAATTTCAGCAAGCATCTTCTTACCCTTCTCGATTGCTTCGTCAATTGTGCCGACATTCAAGAATGCCTGTTCTGGATATTCATCCATTTCACCGCTCAAAATCATCTTGAAGCCACGAATTGTTTCGTTAAGCGGAACCATTACACCAGGAACACCGGTAAACTGTTCTGCAACGAAGAATGGCTGTGACAAGAAGCGCTGAGCACGACGAGCACGAGACACTACAAGCTTATCTTCATCGCTCAATTCATCAACACCTAAAATTGCAATGATATCTTGAAGTTCATTATATTTCTGAAGCAATTTCTTTACGCTTTGAGCTACCTCATAATGTTCTTCTCCCACAAGGTGAGGGTCAAGCATTCTAGAAGTAGAGTCAAGAGGGTCAACTGCAGGATAAATACCAAGCTCACTGATCTTACGGCTCAACACTGTTGTTGCATCTAGGAAGCTGAATGTTGTAGCAGGAGCAGGGTCGGTCAAGTCATCGGCAGGCACATAGATTGCTTGCACCGATGTAATACTTCCCGATTTTGTTGATGTGATGCGTTCCTGCAATGCACCCATTTCCGATGCAAGCGTTGGTTGGTAACCTACCGCTGAAGGCATACGGCCTAGCAACGCCGACACCTCAGAACCAGCCTGTGTGAAACGGAAGATGTTGTCAATGAACAACAGAATTTCCTTACCGCCTCCATCTTGGTCACGGAACTGTTCTGCTACAGTCAATCCCGACAATGCTACGCGTAGACGCGCTCCCGGTGGCTCATTCATCTGTCCGAAAACAAGTGTACCTTGCGACTTGGCTACTTCTGCCATGTCCACATCGTCAATGTTCCACTCACCCTTTTCTAGACCTTCCTTGAACTTGTCACCATATTTGATAACGCCGCTTTCGATCATTTCACGAAGCAGGTCATTTCCTTCACGAGTTCTTTCACCTACACCGGTGAAAACAGAGAATCCGTTATGTCCGTGAGCGATGTTATGGATAAGCTCCATAATCAACACTGTCTTACCTACACCGGCACCACCAAACAAACCGATTTTACCACCCTTTGCATAAGGTTCCAGCAAGTCAATCACCTTGATACCTGTAAACAGAATTTCAGAACTGATTGACAAGTCGGCAAATGCAGGAGCTGGCTGATGAATTGAACGACGGGCACCTTCTTCCATATCTTTCAAGTGGTCGATTGGTTCTCCAATAACATTCAACAATCTGCCCTTTACTTGATCACCTGTAGGAACTGAGATAGGCATGCCTTTGCTCACCACCTTCATTCCGCGTTGCAATCCATCAGTACTTTCCATAGCCACACATCTTACTGAATCTTCACCGATGTGCTGTTCTACTTCAAGTATCAATTCCGATCCGTCTTCACGCTTCACGCTCAATGAAGTGTAGATAGGTGGCACTGCATTACCTTCACCTTCGAAGATAACATCGACCACAGGACCGATTACTTGTGCTATTTTTCCAATATTTTCGCTCATAGCAACGAATATACTTTATAATATTGTTTTATTTCTCTATAAATTAGAAATGCAAGTCATACATTACAACCAATGTCATCAGGATAAGGTTGAATAGACCTATTGGCATCAAGTATTTCCATTCCAATTTTAACATTTGGTCAATACGCACGCGTGGATAAGACCAACGGAACCACATCAAAAGGAATGTCACAAACAATGCCTTACCTATGAACCATACAATTGATGGAATGTAATCCATAACTGCGTTGAAACCGTCCCAGCCAGGAACATGCAATGGCATCCAGCCTCCCAAGAACAGCAATGAAGCAATTCCTGAAACGATGAACAAGTTCAAATATTCAGCCAAATAGAAGAATCCGAAGTGCATACCCGAATATTCGGTGTGATATCCTGCAGTAAGCTCATGCTCTGCTTCAGGCATATCGAATGGACCACGGTTTGTTTCTGCATTTGCTGCAATCAAATATATCACAAAAGCAATGAATGCTGGAATGTGTCCCTTGAACAAGAACCAGCCATCGCTTTGAGCTTCAACCAATTCAGTTATTGACATTGTTCCTGCCAATACTACGATAGTAAGGATTGACAAGCCTACAGAAAGTTCATAACTTACCATTTGCGCGCCGCTTCGCATCGCACCGATAAGTGTATACTTATTGTTACTTGACCAACCTGCAAGCAAAATACCTAGCACACCTATTGAAGATGCCGCAACCATGAAGAATACTCCAATATTGAAATCTATGATTTGCAATCCGTTACCCCATGGCAAGCATGCAAATGTAAGCATTGAAGCCACGATTACTAGATATGGGGCAAGAGCAAATAGGAAACGGTCAATGTTTTCAAGACGGATAATTTCCTTAATAAGCATTTTGAACACATCGGCAAACAGCTGGAACAAACCCCAAGGACCTACACGAGTAGGACCTAGACGGCATTGCATCCATGCACACAACTTGCGTTCATAAAATATATACACCATCGCCAATACAGCGTAGGCCACAATCATAAGTACACCTATCAACACGCACTCTACGGTCGTAGTTAGCCATTCTGGCATGAAGCCAAGAAGCCAATTATGCAGCCAACCTGTAACTATACTGAAATCAAACATATCTGTTATTTGTTCTTTAAATTACTATTCTTTGTTTATTTTATCGGTCGATATCAGGAATTACATAGTCCAAAGAAGCCGAGATTGTTATCAAGTCGGCAATCTTATAGCCTGCACAACACTTATCCACTGCTGCCACATGGTTCAAACCAGGGCTATTGAAGTGCATGCGGTATGGATTCTTTCCACCGTCACTCTCGATATATACGCCAAATGCGCCACGGCTAGCTTCAACTTCCTGGAACCAGTGACCTGCAGGCAACTTAATAATCTTTGGCACCTTTGGTGCGATATATTCGTTACCTTCTTCTTTTTCAAGCATGTCGCATAGCTGTTCCAGCAACTTCACGCTTTGCATCACTTCGTCCATTCTCACCATATAACGGGCAAAGCTATCGCCTTCGTTGTAAATTACTTCATCGAAGTTCAATTCATTATAGATTGCATAAGGTGCACGCTTACGCACATCGCATGACCAGCCTGAAGCACGGCCATTAGGTCCGCTAGTACCATAGCTTATCACATCTTCCTTGCCTATCACACCCACACCTATAGTTCTGTTCTTGAAAATCACATTGCCAGTAACCAATGTGTGGTATTCCTTCACTTTGCTAGGCAGGATTGCACAGAATTCACGCACATCTTTTATGAAATCAGGGTGAACATCGGCAGCCACACCACCTATCACATGATAGTGTTGAGACATACGGCCACCTGTTGTCTTTTCAAAGATATCCATCAATTGTTCTCGTTCACGGAAACCATAAACGAATGCGGTAGTTGCACCCATATCCATAGCCATACATCCATAAGCTAGAATATGTGAACCGATACGCATCAACTCGTCAAACATTACGCGGATAATCTGAGCACGACGAGGAACTTCTAGGCCTAGTGCCTTTTCAATACACAAGCACAAGCAGTGACGGTTCTGGCAAGAGCTCATATAATCCATACGGTCGGTGAAGAAGAGTGTTTGAGGATAAGTTTTTCCTTCACACAATTTCTCTATACCGCGGTGGATATAACCGCACACTGGCACAACCTTTGTGATTGTTTCACCATCTACTGCGCTACGCAAACGCATCACACCGTGTGTAGATGGGTGTTGAGGGCCAAAGTTTACGACATAGTCGTTTTCACTGAATATCTTATAATCAGTCTTAGTCAATTTTCCGTTTTCATCTTCGGTTACCACGAAGCTGTCATCTTCATTTTCTTCAGCATCAAGACGAATAGGATTCAGTTCAGGATTGGCATCATAATCCTTTCTTAACGGATATCCCACCCAATCGGTACGCATGAAAAGACGACGCATATCAGGATGTCCAATAAACACGATACCGAAGAAGTCATATACTTCACGCTCTTGAATCAAAGCCACTTTCCACAAGTCGCTCACGCTATGAAGCATTGGGTTTTCACGATCGGTTGTTGCCACTTTCACACTCACCTTTTCGTTAGTTTCGGTGTTTGTCAAATAATACATACAGCCAAGTGATTCATTCCAATCAACTCCGGTTACCGACACTAAGTAGTCGAAGCCTAATTCCTTCTTCAGACTTTCAGCCAAAGAGTGCCATTCTTTATCTGCCACATTTACTAGAAGGTATTCGCCCTCTTCAAATGTTGCCGATGGACATAGGCTTGCGATTTTTTCTTGTAAATTCACCATATTATATATATGTGTAACTATTTTCGTTATTATAAGTTTCTCCTCTCTGTTTCTGACTGCCGAATTTACTTCAATCCTTCAGCTTCTTCAGGATGCTCTGCCAAGAAATCCTTCAATTTTTCTTGACGGTTCACGCCTCCAAAATACTTTTGAGTCATGATTTTGCGTTGAAGCTGCATCATTCCGTAATACATAGCCTCTGGTCTTGGAGGACAACCTGGAATCCACACATCAACAGGCAGCAATTTATCCAAACCTTGAACTACGCAGTGTGAACCAATGAATGGACCGCCTGAAATGTTACAGCTACCAGTAGCTATCACATATTTAGGTTCAGCCATTTGTTCGTACAGACGCATAAGCACTGGAGCCATACGATATGTGATTGTTCCGTTCACCATAAGAAGGTCGGCTTGACGAGGAGAGTTTCGTGTTACCTCAAAACCAAAACGAGCCATATCATGACGAGCTGCGCCCAAATGCATGAATTCAATAGCACAACAGCTGGTACCGAAACACAATGGCCACAATGAGTTTGCGCGACCCCAGTTTATAAGTTTGTCTAGCGTACCTACTACGACATTAGCGCCACTTGCATTAAGTTCTTCTACCAATTGGTCGATATATTCATTATCCTTCCAATCGTCGCGCTTCATGCTCTTTATCTTTATTTCCATTCCAAAGCTCCTTTCCGCCAAGCATATGCCAAGCCCAAAATTAATACTGCCAAGAATATTCCCACGCTAACAAGGCCTGCAGTTCCCAATGTCTTGCACACTACTGCCCATGGGAACAAAAATACAGTTTCCACATCAAACATCAAGAAAAGGATTGCGAACAAGTAGTAACCCACCTTGAACTGCATCATACTTTCACCTCTCGTAGGAACACCGCACTCATAAGACTTTCCCTTTAGCGGAGAGTAAGACTTAGGCGATATCAACTTAGCTATGATAAGAGCAGCTGCCACAAGTCCTATACCTGTAAGCAATGCAGTTACCATTAGCGTCGTACTCTGAATACTTAATAACTCCATAAAATATTATTAAACCAATTTATATTTATCACTAAAAAAATTAATGAGTCCCGCGCTTCTGCATACCGCAGAGCCAAGACTCACCCTCAAAGCATTTCATGTGTAAAGACAAAAACAGGCGTACACAAAACTGCACACGCTAAGCCCTTTGTAATATTTACATTACACATCAAATACATATATTTCAAATTAAGTACTTAATTAATAAGACATGGCAATAGTTATCATCATTCCTGCACAACACTTGCACAGCCTTATTTTCATTGTGCAAAGATAATGATTCTTTTCTATTTAAACTAATTTCCATTTCATTAATTATCGTCTTTTTTTTCAAAAATTTAGACTTTCAACAGCAGTCTCAAAAAAAGCACTCATGCCCTTGGCCGTTTATTTCACTACATATAGTGATTGCAGTTTGTTTTTTTATATCGTAACTTTGCACCGAATTATGAGAAGATGCCGCTATTATAATCATCGTGTTTTCACTTTCATCTTGCTACTGAGTTTTTTAAACATCAGCAGCTTGTTGTGTGCCAATGATTTCACCGTTTCTCAAAGCGACACGATTCTTTCCCTTGAGGAGATCACAGTAACCTCAATCAAGCAAAGTTTTGACACTCATGCCACTGCTGCCACAAAGCTGAATGCCAAAGATGCCGAAAGGCTGAATGTGTCGGCAGCTAAAAGCATAAGCGAGATTGCACCCAATGTGTACATGCCCGACTATGGCTCTCGCATAACCTCGTCGATATATGTAAGAGGAATGGGCACACGAATAGACCAGCCTGTAATAGGCATGAACATCGACAACATTCCTGTCATGGACAAGAACAATTACGACTTTGACATTGCCGATGTGTATCGAATGGAAATTCTGCGAGGTCCGCAAAGCACCCTATTCGGAAGGAATACTATGGGAGGGCTCATCAACATCTACACTCTATCCCCTTTCCAGTTTCAGGGAATCAGACTACTGGCAGAGTACTCTTCGGGAAATACCTACAAAGTATCGGCATCGGTTTATCATAAGCCAAGCGACAAACTTGGCCTTAGCCTCACAGGGCACTATTATTCCTCTGACGGACTGTTCACAAACACCCATAACGGAGAAAAGTGCGACAAAGAAAAACAGGGTGGCGCACGCTTCAAGATACAATGGCGCCCGTCACGCAACCTACACATTGACAACACTTTCTATTTTTCCATATTGCGACAAGGCGGATATCCTTACGAATCGGTTGACAACGGCGAAATCGCTTACAACGACACCTGTTTTTACCGCCGTAGTACTTTCAACGACGGCCTGACAATAAAATGGATTGCACCTGCTTTCACCTTGTCCAGCATCACCAGTTTTCAGTACATTGACGACAACATGACGCTAGACCAGGATTTCCTTCCATTATCATATTTCACACTCACACAAGCACGCAAACAGCACACCATAACACAGGACCTCATCTTCAAAGGGAAAGAAAGCAGCAATTACAACTGGTTAGCCGGTGCCTTTGCGTTCTACAAGCACCTTGACATGAACGCTCCTGTTACATTCAAGGACTACGGAATAGAACAGCTCATTGAGAAAAATCGTAACGAAGCTATTCCCGACTACCCTATTGCATGGGACACTAGAGAATTTCTGCTTTCAAGCCGTTTCACGATTCCGAACTACGGGCTAGCGCTATACCATCAGTCATCTTACAAGCTGAATAATTTCACTTTTTCAGCTGGAATACGACTTGACTATGAGCACACCGCTCTCACCTACCACAGCAGCTGCGATACTGGATACAGCACCATTTCGGCCAGTGATGGAAGCACTTACTCTCACACCGATGTAAAAATAAACGATACCGACAAGCTTAGCAAATCCTATTTGCAAATACTTCCTAAGATATCCGTAACCTATAGCTTTGGCGCTCAAAACCAGTCCAGCGCATACTTAAGTGCAGCCAAGGGCTACAAAGCCGGCGGTTTCAACACTCAAATGTTTTCCGATGTTCTGCAACAACGCATTATGGGTATTATGGGGCTAAGCAAAAGCTATGAAATAGATGAAGTGGTAGGCTATAAGCCCGAACAAAGCTGGAACTTTGAAGCCGGCATTCATTGGGAAAGCAACAGCAGCAATATAATTGCCGATGCTTCTATATTCTACATCGACTGCAACGACCAGCAGCTCACCCGTTTCCCCGACGGGAACACTACCGGGCGCATAATGACCAACGCAGGACATGCACGCAGTTTCGGAGCAGAAGCGGCTGTAAGATACTCTCCTGTTAAAAATCTCATGCTTAATGCCAGCTACGGATATACTAATGCTAAGTTCATTAGCTACAACAACGGCAAACAGAACTTTGCAGGAAAATACATTCCATACTCACCTGCCAATACAATATATGCAGGTATATCATATTCTATACCGACCAACCTGAAATGGCTTGAAAACATAACTATTTCGGCCAGCACAAGAGGTGCGGGAGAAATCTACTGGGACGAAGAGAATACCATCTCACAAGCATTCTATGCTACAGCAGGCGCTTCGATACGCTTCGAGAACAAGAATTGCTCACTTGACCTATGGGGACAGAATCTCACCGATACCGATTTCAAGACATTCTATTTCGTCTCTATCGGCAACAAGTTCCTTCAGAGAGGAAAGCCTCGCACACTAGGGGCTACAATACGCGTAAAAATTTAAATTAATAATAAACTATAAACTCATTTTTTTATGAAACATCTAAAATTTTTGGCATTCATCGCACTTGCTATATTCATGGCTTCTTGCGATGATGAAAACACCGAAAAATTCAATGAGAAGTTCACATTGAAGCAAAGCAACAAAGTTACCAACCTATCAAAAGGATCGTCTTCAGTATATGCTGCAGAATACACCTACGACATTGACTATGTGGACGGCACAATGGACATCACAGCTTCAGGCGTGAAATTCAGCCCATTCATGCCAGCTATCACTTTCGTTATAAACGATGTGGAATTCACTTATTCCGACAAAGGTATCAACATCAACGCATCAAGCATCGTTCCAGAGGTAAATGGAGAGGCTATGGCTCAATATACATTCACAAAAATCACTGGACAAATCACCACTAAAGAAGAGCCAACCGAGAATGTTGCTTTTGTTGAATTCATTCTTAACAACCAGTATTCGATCGTTGCATATCCTGCTCCACTGGTTTTTGACCAGGAAAGCCAAGTCATTGTAGAACAAAGTTCTAACGACTCCTACAAATATGTCAATGAAGAAACAACATGCAAAATAGTCGTTAATGAGGAGACTTCTACTGCCGACATTTATGTAAATAAGGCTCAATTTGCCATAAAGATGCCAGCCATGAACATGCTGTTCAAAGATGTGGCTATTACCGCTACCGAAAACGGCTTTACCTTGAGCAACGACAGCCTCACCCCATTCATCATCGGTGACACTGGAGCTGAAACTCCAATGCCAAACTATCCGATAACCGAGCTACAAGGCACAATCGCCGATGATGTACTGCAATTGAAGTTCGTGTGCTCTATCAATGCACAAGGCAGCAGCGTAGCAGGCATATCTTACAAAGTATCGGCCAACAGTTGCCTGTTCTCTGTTGAAAAATAAATTCACCCACTAAAGACATCACACAGGGTGCGCCAGCAATGACGCACCCTGTTTCTTTATCTATTTTAATAAATTTTATCACTAAATTTATCACGCTATCATTCAAATGACAAAAGTTTGCATTAATTTTACAACGCAAATTCAATCAAATGGCACAGCAAGACTATAACGAGGAAATAATCATCGAGGAACTGCGAGATTCCGAGACTTGCCAGAAAGCGTTCAGCAAAGTAATCAAGCATTACAGCGAACCGCTCTACTGGCAAATAAGACGCATGGTTATAGATCATGACAATGCCAACGATATATTGCAGGAAACTTTCATCAAGGCATGGATAAACATCAACCATTTCAGAGGAGATGCTAAACTATCCACATGGCTCTACAAGATTGCCATCAACGAGTCCATAACATTCCTGAACAAAGAAAGAAACAAGCACACTTCTTCAATAGACGAAGAAAACTCATTCCTCATCAACAGTCTGGAAGCCGACGAGTGGTTTGACGGTGACAATCTGAGACTTGAGCTGCAGAAGGCAATAAACAAATTGCCCGAAAAGCAACGCTTAGTATTCAACATGCGGTATTTTGATGAAATGAAATACGAGGACATGTCCGAGATTCTAGGCACTTCAGTTGGCGCGCTTAAAGCGTCCTATCATCATGCAGTAAAAAAAATAGAAGACTTTTTTTCTTCTATCGATTAAACTTTTACAATTCTATATAGTCATAATAACAGAATGAAGAAGAACAAGCAGGACATATTATCCAGGATAGGACGAGAGCCAGGGTTCAAAGTTCCCGACAATTTCTTTGAAGAATTCACTTCAAAGATGGAAAAAGAATTGTCCAATCATGAAATAATTCCCGAAGTAAAACCTTCTGTCTGGAACCGCATAAGACCATACATTTACATGACTGCAATGTTTGCCGGAATATGGTGCATGATGTGGATTTTCAACGACTTGGCTGGAGTAAAAGACAATAGCCCAATCAACCCCACAATAGTTGCAGGATTCCAGAACGAAGACAACATTCACGAAATCATGCTTCATGGCGACATATCTGAATATGACATCTATACTTATGAAGACAGTGTAGCTGCCGACGAAGCCTTTATGGAGCTACCATAAACCAAACACTTCAAAAAAACAACTTGATTATGAATAAATCTCTATCAGCAATATTCTTTTCAGTATTGTTTTTATGCTCAAGTCTTGCAGCACACGCCGACAAGAACAGCAATGCGCCTCAACAGGAGAATAAATGGATTACCGAGGTTCGCAACTATAAGCATGCTTTCCTTATAAAGGAGACAGGCATGACCGAAGCCCAACAAAAAGAATTCATTCCATTATATACCGAAATGGAAGACAAAGTGTATTCTACCAATCGTGAGGCAAGAAATCTGGAACAGCAATTATCAAGCTCGCAAGAAGAAGCTAACGACGAAAATTACGCTTCGGTTGCAACCGCACTTTCTCAAGTGAAAGAAAAGGAGGCTGAAATAGAGAACCACTACTTTGAATTATTCTCAAAAATTCTCAGCAAGAAACAGATGTTCTTGTTGAAAAGAGCCGAGAACCGCTTTTCTATAGAGATGCTTAACCACAACAAACGAAGCAAATCGTCAAAAGCCCCCAACAATTGAAATAACTAACTTTCTTTCATACTTTAATCTCGGAACAATAAGCGTTTTTAACCCTTGTTTCGAGATTTTTTGCTACATTGCAATTGTTATTATAATAAAACACTACGGCTATGAAACGCTATTATATACTACTATCAGTTATTGTTCTAAGCCTGATGCTTAACAGTTCTCTTCATGCAACAGGCAAGGGTTCTTTCGACAAGCCTAATTTCAACTTTCCCAAGACGGTAATACAGAACGCAGAAACCAAACTCCAACAAGCGCTCAAAAACGGAAACGGAGAAGAAACCGTCTCCGCAATAATACAGTCATCACTCGCCAAGAGCATGATTTCCAGCGACTCATTGCCTCAAATAATTTATTCTATTGACAAAATCGCATATACCGAAAACGCCGATGAAATAAAGTCAATCCTGTACCTACTGGAAGCCCAAATCGTCAATTCATATTACAACAAATTCCAATATAAGATTTCACAACGGGACAATGGCACAAACTCAACAACACGCTTAAACGAAATGTTCGAATGGGACATCAGCCAATTCAAGGTATACATCTCCAGTCTCATAGAAAAATCGATAAATTTCAGCAAATCATTGAAATCTCACGCGATAACTGAATACCCAGATATCATTAACATAAACAAAATCTCCACTGGCACATATCCAACTCTTTTCGATTTTGTTTCGTATCAATGTATTGACATCTATAAAAGTTGGGGAATAGTCAATGGTTGGAATCCTTTTGTCAGAACACACTCCTATAAGCCCAACGACTATGCGCAAAGAATTTGTTCCATTTACGAAAGCCTAATCAAATTCCATCAGTATGGCTCCAAGCCATATATTGAGGCAACACTCAACAATCTTGAATATACCAATACAAATACCGAAAAAAAGCTTGATTCACTGTATCAAGAATTCAACAAAACGCCTGATGTGGCTCCTATTGTACTGGCTCTTTCCAAAAAGAAAGCGAAGAAGAAAGAACAATATTCACTTCTTTCAGCATACCTCAAGAAGTTCCCTAACAGCATCTATGCTCCAGAGGTAAGGGCCAACATACTGTCCATGGAAAAGCCTAACGGCTATATCTCATTCAAGAAACAATACACATCAACCGATTCTATTGAGATGATATGTAAAGTAGAAAATATTAGTCATTTTTCAATAGATATTTACAATATAGAAGAAAGCGAAATCAGAAAAGCGCCCGATTTCAATTCTATGCGCCCTATTTTCAGCAAAGAAATAAGCAATAATCTCAAAGTTCCTTTCTGTGACACGATAAGAATTTCGGTTCCGCCTCTTCCTTATGGGAGTTATACCGCTACAATAAGCATTCACGGGAAAAACGGGAAAAAAGTCCTAGGGACAAATCGCTACTTAGATAATTTTATAGTCAGCGACATAACTTCGTTCAGCATATTCAATAACTCACGCAAGAGAAGACATATCTTCGCAGTAAACGCAATTACAGGAAAGCCTTATAGAAATATAACAGTAACATCTTCAACAAATGGGAATAAGCCTTTATATTATTCTAAAAAGACAAATCATAATGGCTCAGTAGCCGCTTATGACACACAGTTCAAAAAATTCAAGTTTACACATGGAAAGGACAAATTCTATTCAACAAACATATACAACAACTACTATTCCAGTTTCTCAGATGAATGGGATTACAAAGCTAGCATTTTCACCGATCTTGCCATATACCGACCTGCAGAGACTGCGCACATTTCGGCTGTTGTATATCGCACTAGCGCGACAAAAAAAGAACCGCTCAAGCAACACAAAGTGAAGATGCTAGTGATATTTGATGCTTCACAAGACACGGTTTCTTCGACTGAATTAACTACCGACAATCACGGTCGCATAATCCATGATTATACAATTCCTGTCAATAGAATGAACGGAGAATATTTAATATGCATAATTCCAGATTCTGCTAGAAACTCCGTTTGCGGTTACACAACTATCACTGTAAGCGAATATAAAACGCCTACATTCCAAATCATTTTTGACGATAACCAGCACACCTTTAGCGACAATAGTGAATTTACTATTAAGGGCAGTGCTAAGACTTTCAGCGACATGCCTTTGGGTAAAATTCCAGTAAGGTTCTCTCTAGAATGCGCATCATTATGGAACTCTTTTAGCAAAATTGCTTCTTACGAGACTACCACCGACGAAAATGGGATTTTCTCTATAAGCATTGATGCTAAAGTTCTCAAAGAACAAGAGAATTCTCCATTCTGCACCTATCGTCTTAGCGCTACGGCTACCGATAAGGTCGGAGAATCACAATCGGGAAGTTTCAATTTCACGCTAGGCTCTTCTTTCATCATGCGTTGGAATTCCAATGAGCTTGTCATTGATGCAAGCCGCAAGGTAACACTTCCTGTTGTTATTGAATCCAACGACAAAAGCAAGACTACTGACTTCAATTGCATACTGTCTTTAAAGAACAACACAAGCAACCAGACAGACACGCTTGAATTCTTATCCAGCAAACCGGAAGTAGATTTCTCAAGAATACCTTCAGGAGAATATACTTTATCCATTTCAACATTAAACGACACATCGTTAAACATAAAAAATAAAAAAATCATTGTTTTCCGACCAACGGAAAAAAGCAGTCCTGTTAATAAACCTTTATGGACTCCATATGAACAAATGGAATGCAGGCCTGGAAACAATGCTGAAATCCTGCTTTGGAATAGTAACAGCAGCAGCAATGTATATTATTCGATAAGCTACAAAGATGAAGTGCTTAAAGAAGGGTGGATTAGCATTCCTAGAGGTCTAACAAAATTCAATTACACAATGCCTCAAAATGCAGAAGCCAACCTTATCGTGCAATTTTATTGCGTAAAAGACCTTGTCCCTTACCAACACAATATCACGATAAAGCCTAAGCACGAAAGGGCTAACATGGATTTGAGTATAGAATCTTTCCGCGATAAAATAACTGCAGGAGATAGAGAAAAGTGGACATTACATCTTTCTCGGAACGGGAAGTCAGTAGCCAATGGTGCTATAATTAGCACTATGACCGACATGGCTGTAAACAAACTTAGGAACAACCGGTGGAGATTCAGCGCCCAATATTCACCTCAATACACAAGTGCAGCTCTTTCTATTCAGGACCTATACAAATGGGGAATGCAGTCCAACTATTTCAATTGGGAGACTGAGATTGATAGCATAATCGCCATGCTGAATAAACATCCCCACATTATCAAACCGGAATTTAATTTTTACAATCAGTTTTTCTTTGCTTCCTCAATGAGAAGATTTAGCCGTAGCAATAACCATATAGAATATGCTGCAGTTAAAAGCAATGCCAATGAAACCTTTGCGACTGAAGAAGCAGTTGTTATCGAATCTGCTTTCGGAACGATGAGCGACAAGATGGCTGCAGACAAAGGTGAAGATCTAACTGAAATTTCGGTAAGGACTGCACCTGTAAAGACGGTATTTTGGAAGCCTATGCTTGTTACTGATGAAAACGGGAACGCCGGCATCGAGTTCATTGTCCCCAACTATAACACTACTTGGATGTTTCAAGCCGTAGGTTATGACAAAGACCTGAACACAGCAACTTTGCTTAAAGAAATCGTTAGCAACAAACCAATAATGGTCAAGTCAAATATGCCACGATTCCTTCGCCAAGGCGATAGAGCAACATTAATGGCATCGGTACAGAATGCGACCGATTCTATTCAGAGTTGTCATGCTACAATAGAAATATTCAATCCTGTCAATAACGATATACTTAAAACACAAGATTACAATTTCAACATATTTCCACAAGGAACCGAAATTACTTCTATTGAATATACAGTTCCCGATTCTTTGACTCTAATTGCATTCCGAATTAAAGCGACTAACGGAACTCACTCCGATGGAGAACAAGTTGCAATTCCTATCCTGCTAAGTACTAGCCTTGTTACTGAAAGTAAATCTTTCTATATTGATGCAGGAGAAGAATCGGCTACTATCAAGTTGCCTAAATTTCCAAAGAATGCAGATGTTACTCTTGAATACTGCGATAATCCTGTGTGGTATATTGCTACGGCATTACCATCAATTCAAAGCAACGACAATACTACTGCGACGCAATTAGCTCACTCGATATTCACTAATATAATAGCAAGGAAAGTCGCTAACGAGAATCCGCAGATACTGGAAGCGCTTAAATATTGGAGAAACAACCCGCAGGACTCTGCTTTGATATCGATGCTTGAAAAGAATCCTGAGCTGAAAATCGGAGATCTGATAGCATCACCTTTCTTGCAAGCCAGCAAGGAACAAACGCTACGCATGTCTCAACTTTCTCAGTTATTTGACAATAGCATTTCCGATACCGAAACATCCAAACTTATATTGAAATTAAAGGAACTACAACTTGAAGATGGCGGTTTTTCATGGTTCAAATACCCAGGAGCAACATCCTCACCTATTACCACGCTAAATATTATGCAAGTCATAGGTAAAGCTATGAGTTTAACTCGTGAAACGAATACCGACTTAACTAATGTAATTAAAAATTCCGTCAGTTATCTTGACAAGGCTATCATAGAGAAATACAATCGTCAAGACGATAGACTTTCCTATTCAGGATTCTTGAATTATGCCTATACCCGTTCTTTATATATGGATATCCCTATGAGTACCACAGTAAACAATTTATATGAAAAAATACTGGAATCCTTGACTAATGAATGGGAAAGAATGGACATTCCCAACAAAGCTTTCACAGCAATCACTCTGGCTAATTTCGGCAGAGCAGAACAAGCTAAACCTATTATCGAATCACTAGGACAATATAGTATCTATAAGCCTCATTATGGACGATTCTGGGACACTTTCAGCAGCGGTCGAGACAATTACATCTACAAAACTTCAATTACATCATTGATTCTACAAGCTTATCACAAAATCAAGCCTGCATCAATATACATTGACCAAATAAGAGAATGGCTTATTATTGAGAAACAGGCAAACGATTGGGGCAATTCTAGCATGGCAGCCGACGCTGTTTATGCTATTCTTTCAACAGGTAGCGATTATCTAGCCAAATCGCAATCACCTTCAATTTTAATAAATGGTAAAAAACTGGAATTCAAATCATTTGATAAGATTCTTGGATACGGAAAGATGAAATTGAATATCAACAATCAATCCAGGAACAATACAATTTCAATAGACCGCACCGCCTCCAGTCCTGCATGGGGGGCAATATATAGCAAGTATTATGCTCCTATGAAGGATATTAAGGCTGCTTCGTGCTCGGCTCTTTCTATAAAGAAGGAGATTTCAAACATATCATCTCAAAGCGACACATTCAAAGTGGGTGATAAAGTGAGAGTAACACTTATCATCACCAACTCCCGCGACCTTGAATTTGTGACGCTTACCGACGACCGTCCTGCCTGCATTGAGCCTAGTGATCAAATTTCCGGCTATCGTGTTCAAGATCTATTGGGATATTATATGGAAGTAAAAGATTCGGCAACCAACCTGTTCTTCTACTCGCTGCCTAAAGGCACCCATGTGATAACTTATGATGCTTATGTGACAAATCCAGGCAAGTTCAACTGCGGTATTGCAACTATTCAGTGCCAATATGCACCTCAAATTGTTGCACACTCCGCTGGCAGTAATTTTAATGTGAAGTAAATCGGTATTTTCAATAAAATATCGTAACTTCGCAATATATTAAAAACAAGAATACAAATGAGTTCTAGAATATTCCTGTCGTTTCCCCATCTCAGTGGAAATGAGATGAAATGGATAGATAAAGCATTTCAGGACAACTGGGTCGTTCCTTTGGGACCTAATGTTGATGAGTTTGAGCGACTGCTTGGCTCCTACTTAGGCAAGGACAATACAGTGGTGGCATTAAGTGCAGGCACTGCAGCTTTGCATTTGGGATTGGTTATGCTCGGAATAAAAGCCGAAGATGAAGTGATATGCCAATCCCTCACATTTTCAGCCAGCGCCAACCCCATTGCTTATTTAGGAGCAAAGCCTGTTTTTGTGGATAGCGAGCCCGACACTTGGAATATGTCACCCGAGGCTTTAGAAGAGGCAATAATCGACCGAAAGAAAGTTACAGGACAATACCCTAAAGCCATTATTCCTGTTCATCTCTACGGAATGCCCGCAAAGATGAACGAAATCATGGATATTGCCAATAAATACGGAATTCCTGTTCTTGAAGATGCGGCCGAAGCTCTTGGTTCTGAATACAAGGGAGAACGATGCGGTACTCTAGGTAAATATGGAGCGCTTAGCTTTAACGGCAACAAGATTATTACCACTTCGGGAGGAGGGGCTTTAATATGTCCCGGTCCTGACGAGGCAAAACGCACAAAATTCCTTGCCACACAAGCCAAGGAACCTATGCCCTATTATTATCACAAAGAAATAGGCTATAACTACAGGCTCAGCAACATCAGTGCAGGCATTGGATGCGGACAAATGCAGGTGCTAAGCGAACATGTGGCACGACGCAGAGCTATTCACGACCTTTACACCAAGCTGCTTGAAGGTGTGAAAGGTATTCATGTGATGCAGAATCCTAGTAAGGATTTTAATTCTAACTTCTGGCTTACGACAATATCTTTTGACAGGCAGCTTAACATTAATCCGGAAGATTTGCGTTTGGCACTGGAAGAAAAGAACATCGAGTCGCGATGGATATGGCGACCTATGCACATGCAGCCAGTCTTCAACAATGCGCCCTACTATGGAGGTAATTGCGCCGAAGACATCTACAACAATGGTTTATGCTTGCCTAGCGGATCCAATCTTACCGACGATGATATACAACGCACTGCCGATGCCATAATAGATTTCTTCACACAAAGAAAATAATCACTATGGACGAAGCCTTAACATCAAAGAGCATTCTTGTCGCATTCGATCTTGACGACACTTTGTATAAAGAACAGGACTTTATACAAAACGGCTACGGCATCACCCTGGACCGATTCACCCTTAACACTCTGCAAAGTCTCAAGGAACAGGGGTATCGCATAGCTATCATTACCGATGGAGAGGCCAAAGTGCAACGAGAAAAAATCAAGGCATTAGGTCTTGATGAGTTTGCTGACACTCTGGATATTATCATATCCCAAGAAATAGGTACCGAAAAGACCGACAAGCAGAACTTTACCTATTTCATTGACAAGTTCCCTGAATACAAGAAGTTCTACTACATTGGCGACAATACGGCAAAGGATTTCTTCTGGCCTAACAAACTGGGGTGG
The DNA here is from genome assembly GCA_017391675.1 of Muribaculaceae bacterium. Classification (GTDB taxonomy): domain Bacteria; phylum Bacteroidota; class Bacteroidia; order Bacteroidales; family Muribaculaceae; genus RGIG4576. The sequence goes on along the minus strand of JAFOXR010000043.1, from coordinate 5,592 downwards.
ACTACCATCTGCATTGCCGATGACGGGCGAAACAAGCACAAGCAGAACTTTGGATTACAAAATGACTATCTGCCCGACATCATCGTGGACAATATTTACGACATACTTGAATTTATTGAAGAATAACAGAATATAACTAAATATATGAACACAACGAAAAAGAATATTGCGCTTATTACCGGAATCACAGGACAAGACGGTTCTTTTCTTGCTGAATTCCTGCTTGAAAAAGGATACGAAGTCCATGGCATAATAAGACGCAGCAGTTCATTCAACACAGGACGCATTGAGCATCTGTATTTCAACGAGTGGGTACGCGACATGAAGCAAAGCCGCACTATCAACCTGCACTATGGCGACATGACCGACTCAAGTTCTCTCATTCGCATCATTCAGGAAGTACAGCCTACTGAAATATACAACCTTGCAGCTCAAAGCCATGTGAAGGTATCGTTTGATGTACCTGAATACACAGCCGAAACCGATGCTGTAGGTACACTGCGCCTGCTTGAGGCTGTTCGCATTCTTAAGCGAGAAAAAGTAACTAGAATATACCAGGCCAGCACATCTGAGCTATACGGAAAGGTTCAGGAAGTTCCTCAATCGGAAACCACACCTTTCTACCCTCGCAGTCCTTATGGTTGTGCTAAACTTTATGGATTCTGGATTACCAAGAACTATCGTGAAAGTTACGGAATGTATGCCGTGAATGGAATCCTTTTCAATCATGAAAGCGAACGCCGCGGCGAAACATTCGTCACTCGTAAAATAACACTTGCGGCAGCTCGCATCGTGAACGGTCTGCAGGACAAACTCTACCTTGGCAACCTTGACGCTATGCGCGACTGGGGATATGCAAAGGATTATGTAGAATGCATGTGGCTTATACTTCAGCAGGACGAGCCCGATGATTTCGTCATCGCTACCGGTGAATACCATAGCGTGAGAGAATTTACCACACTTGCTTTCAGCCGGGCAGGAATAGAGCTTGAATGGAAAGGTAAGGGCGTAGACGAAAAAGGTATTGACAAGGCTACTGGAAAAGTGATTGTTGAAGTTGACCCTAAGTTCTTCCGTCCATGTGAGGTTGAGCAGTTGCTCGGCAATCCTGCTAAAGCAAAAGAAAAACTTGGCTGGAATCCTAGAAAGACCTCTTTCCAGGAACTTATAAACATAATGGTGGATAACGATCTTAAAAAGGTTAAGGAAAACCCTAATTGCATAAGATAACAATCGTTTCTCCTATGGAAAAGAACTCCAAAATATATGTTGCTGGACACAGGGGACTTGTTGGCTCTGCTATCTGGAACAATCTCAAAAGCAAGGGCTATACCAACCTGGTGGGACGCACGCACAGTGAACTGGACTTGCTTGATGGCGCTGCTGTCAAGAAATTCTTTGATGAAGAGCAGCCAGAATATGTGGTTCTTGCTGCAGCTCATGTGGGAGGCATCATGGCAAACAGCATCTACCGCGCCGACTTCATTTACGAGAATCTGCAAATACAGCAGAATGTTATAGGTGAAAGTTTCCGCCACAATGTAAAGAAACTCCTGTTCTTGGGAAGCACTTGCATTTATCCTAGAGAAGCCCGGCAGCCCATCAGCGAAGAAGAACTGCTCACATCACCGCTTGAATATACCAACGAACCTTATGCTATCGCTAAGATTGCCGGACTCAAGCTTTGTGAAAGTTTCAATCTGCAATACGGCACAAACTACATCGCTGTAATGCCTACCAATCTTTACGGTCCGCAAGACAACTTCAACCTGGAGACCAGTCATGTACTGCCTGCTATGATACGCAAAATATACCTTGCAAAGCAGCTCAACGAGAACAACTGGGACAAGATAAGAAAAGACCTGAACGCAAGACCTGTAGAAGGTATCAGCGGAAGCGCCAATGAAAACGATATTATTTCTATCCTGGCAAAATATGGCATCACCAGCGAGCATCTGCTCTTATGGGGAAGCGGAAAACCTATCAGGGAATTCCTGTGGAGCGAGGATATGGCCGATGCCTCGGTATTCATTATGGAAAATATCAATTTCAATGACACTTACAATGGCGACCCGGTTGTGCCAGGTTCTCAAGAAATGGCAAAAAGGGAAATACGCAACTGCCACATAAACATAGGCAGCGGCAAAGAAATAACTATCGCACAACTTGCGTCACTTTGCAAAGACACTATTGAATACAATGGCGAGATCCTTTGGGATTCTACCAAGCCCGACGGAACTATGCGAAAACTCACCGATGTTTCCAAGCTTCACGCTCTAGGGTGGAAGCATAAAATGGAAATTGAAGACGGAGTAAAAGCTCTGTTCAACTGGTACATAGATAATTTATAATTAACTAACCACATAAACTATAACAGAAAGACTATGAATATCAAGAAATTTTTGGCTATTGCCTTAGGTCTTTGTTCTTTGACTGCTGTTGCACAAGACACAGCACAAGAAGCACAAGAAATAACGCATAAGTACACCGACTATTACTATCAGCGCAAATCGCTATTTGCCGAAATGCCTGTAACAAGCGATGACATCGTGTTCTTCGGCAACAGCCTTACCAATGGAGGACGCTGGCACGAAATTTTTAACAATCCTAATATCAAGAATCGTGGTATCGTGGGCGACATCGTTCAGGGATTATACGACAGAGCTGATTTGATTCTTAATGGACAGCCTAAAAAGATATTCCTTCTTATCGGAACTAATGACATTTCACACCATGTAGGTGCCGATAGCATTGCAAAAGCTCTTGACAAACTCATTACACGCATCAAGAAAGACTGTCCCAACACGCAACTTTACTTGCAAAGTCTATTACCCTATAACAATGACTTCAAACGCTACAAGAATCTTTTCGGTGAAGAAATGACAGTACTTCAAGGCAATGTACTTTATGAGCAAGTAGCGCGCAAACACAATGTACCTTGGATTAACCTATTCCCATGGTTTGCCGACCGCGAATGCAAGCTCCGCAAGGAACTTACCAACGACGGAGTGCATCTTAAGGAAGACGGTTACAAGATTTGGCGAGATGAAGTGGCTAAATATGTTGCCCCAGGCATGACTTTCACCGATGGCGAACTTTACCCTATCGATAACGACGATATCGTTATGCTAGGCGGTACACTGGTAGGATACGCCGAGTGGCACGAACTTATGGACATGCCTAATGTCAAGACAAGAAGCCTAGGTGATGTATGCGACTATATCCATGCTTCAGCCAAGAAATATGCTGCTGGCAAGCCAAAGAAAATGGTTATGCTTTCTAGCTACAACCACGATAAAAACAACAAGAAAGTCAATGTTTCAGCCAATTTCAGCGTTGACACTATTGTAATATCAATGGAAAAGGCTATCAAGACCGTTAAGGAAGTATCTCCAGAAACAGAAATCATTCTTCAGAGCATCATTCCTGTAAATTCATCTTACGAGAAATATGCCCAATTTAAAGAAGCTGGAAAGAAACTTAAGAAAGCCAACAAGGAACTCAAAAAGCTAGCTAAGAAATACAAAGTTACTTGGGTTGACCTTACTCCTGCACTTGCCGACGAGAATGGCGAACTTAAAGCAGAATTTACCAACGACGGTTACCATCTAATGGGCAAAGGTTACATCGCTTGGCGCAACGCACTTAAACCAGTCCTTGCACAATAAAAATAGAATTTCATGGATATGAGTAATGGTGAGAAAAACAATTTTCTCACCATTTTTTTCACATTCTATGAAACTTGAGGAACCGGAATGTTGTTTCTTAATAAATAATTGTTTACCTATTTGAAAATTATGAAAAAGAAACATCTTACGGCAGCGAATGGACGACTGATTGCCGACAACCAGAATTCACAGACTGCAGGACAAAGAGGTCCTGTGCTTATGCAAGACCCTTGGCTTATTGAAAAGCTTGCACACTTCGACAGAGAGGTCATTCCTGAAAGACGAATGCACGCTAAAGGATCGGGAGCTTACGGAACATTCACCGTTACGCACGACATCACCAAGTACACTCGTGCATCTATCTTCAGCCATATCGGTAAGCAGACTGAATGCTTCGTGAGATTCTCTACGGTAGCAGGTGAACGGGGTGCTGCCGATGCCGAGCGCGACATTCGGGGGTTTGCAATGAAGTTTTATACTGAAACTGGAAATTGGGACTTGGTAGGCAACAACACTCCTGTGTTCTTTCTTCGTGACCCGCTGAAATTCCCTGACCTAAACCACGCAATTAAGCGTGATCCGCGCACTAATATGCGCAGTGCCAACAATAACTGGGATTTTTGGACTCTGTTGCCTGAAGCTCTGCACCAGATAACAATTACTATGAGTCCGCGCGGCATTCCGCTTTCTTACAGGCACATGCATGGATTCGGCAGCCATACCTATAGCTTTATCAATGCCGAGAACAAACGAACTTGGGTAAAATTTCACTTGCGCACAATGCAAGGTATCAAATGCTTGACCGACCAGGAAGCCGAGGCTATTATTGCCAAAGACCGAGAGTCGCACCAACGCGACCTGTATGAAAGTATTGAACGGGGGGAATTTCCTAAATGGCTATTCCAGATACAGCTAATGACCGAAGAAGAGGCCAACAACTACCACATCAACCCGTTTGACCTCACTAAAGTGTGGCCACACGGAGACTTCCCGCTACATGATGTAGGAATACTTGAACTGAACCGCAATCCAGAGAACTATTTTGCCGAAGTGGAGCAGTCGGCATTCAACCCTATGAACATCATTGACGGTATAGGGTTCTCTCCGGACAAAATGTTGCAAGGCCGATTATTTTCTTATGGCGATGCTCAACGCTACCGCTTGGGAGTAAATGCAGAACAGATACCTGTGAACCGCCCACGCTGCCCATTCCATGCCTATCATCGCGACGGTGCCATGAGAGTAGACGGCAACTACGGTTCAACTAAAGGATATGAGCCTAACAGCTATAACGAATGGCAGGATTCACCACAGCTAAAGGAACCGCCTTTAAAGCTGAATGGAGATGCATACAATTATAATGAGCGAGAATATGATGACGACTATTACAGCCAACCAGGTGCATTGTTCAGACTGATGCCACCAGAAGAACAGCAACTGCTATTTGAAAACACAGCCAGAGCCATGGGCGATGCTGAAATATTCATAAAAGAACGGCATGCCAGAAACTGTTACAAAGCCGACCCTGCCTACGGAATTGGAGTAGCCAAAGCCCTCGGCCTAAACATTTCCTTTTAATAAAAACATATATATCACAAGAGGTTGCATTATTAACGCAACCTCTGATTCTTATATAGTATACCCACTATTCTCATTAAATCCCTTATCATCACCCATTCTCTTCCCTCCTCACTCACTCTGCCTTTTAGCCCTTTCCGTCCTTTTGGGTCTTTCACTTCATTCTTCCTCAAGTGAAAGAAAAAGGGAAAAAAAAAGAGAGCATGACTCCGTTTCCGTTGTCTTGCTCTCTTCTCCTTAGGCGGCGATTACCTGCTCTCCCGCTCTCGCAGTACCATCGGCGCTACGGGGCTTAACTTCTCTGTTCGGAATGGGTAGAGGTGGATCCCCCGCGCTGTCATCGCCT
>JAFOXR010000042.1 GCA_017391675.1 Muribaculaceae bacterium | reverse complement strand
AGTCTCATCTTGAATATGCTGTAATCACTGGTCCTTTCGGTTTCTCTTTGGCTATGATGCATTGGCACTGCCCGAATATAATTGGCTTGTTGCGCCGACACTTTCAGCACGACAGTCTCTTCATCGGTATCGTAATCAACTATTACGCCAAACGAACTATAGAAATAGTCTTCGGGGCTAAACGATTTCGGCATCTTGAATTTCAATTCGCTGTTCCGATTCAGTTCTATAATACGGTCAAGAGCATATGTGTACATTTTCTTATTATACGGACTACGACCTATCACATACCAACGCTGCTTGAATAGCTTCACGCAATAAGGTTCTACATCAAAAGTACTGCATTCTTCACGCCAGTAGCTGCGATAAGTCATGGTTAACACACTCCCGGTCTTTATTGCATCTATTATAGTAGCCAGATATTCCTGACCAGAAGGAATGTCTTCAAGCAAAATACGGTCTTTTATGTGCTGGTTATCTATAAGCAGATTACTCACCGATATTGTATTCAACAGCCAATTCCTTATATATCCGCCTTTCAACTCATCGGCATTAGCAATATAGTAATGATAACCGCCTCGGCGTTCGCAATCGATTACCAATCCAAACATCTCCTCTACAGCAATGCGCCACTTATGGAATGTGCGAAGCGGAAGTTCACTTCCGTCACTCAAATCATTTTCTTTCCATTTCTCATTTATTTCATCAAAAGTTATTCGTCTGGAACGGTATATAGTTTCCACTAGCCACACATACTTATTGATAAGGTTCTTTGCCATATTACACTTGATTTAGGATTTTCCATGATAATCATTGTTTTCAAGACAAAATTAAGAAAAACATATGCATAAACAAGGCATATGTCAAAAAAATGACACATGCCTGAAATCTTTATAGGTTTATCGTTTTGTGAGATATTATACGGCTAGGTTAATTCATGCGCTTCAGTACGCTGTAAGATGGAAGTATTCCAAGCTCGCCCGCCTTGCTCAGGTCGCTAATGCCCTTTTCCTTGTTACCCAGTTGCAGGTAGGCAAGTCCGCGGTTATAATACGCCTCACCAAAATCGGGCTTTTCGGCTATTGCCACCGAGAAACTGCTTATAGCCGAGGTGAGATTACTATTTTTCATGTATACGCAACCTTTGTTATATAAAGCATATACATTCTTAGGCGAATATTCCAGCACCTTGTCAAGGTCGGCAAGCACATCGGCATAAGCCTCGGCTTCTTGTCGGCGTTTCAGCATCGCCTTATGTCCCACATTCAGTTTATCGCCAGGAGCATCATCTTCTTCGGTCACGCCACTCAGCTCTATCTGCATGCACCTTGCCGAAGCCCTCACAAAATATGCAAGCGTGAATTTCTCGCTTAATGCTATAGCTCTGTCCAGATCGGCTATTGCAGCTTGCGGATTCTTGACCATCATGAAGTCCAATGCTCGGCCCAGATAATCTATCGAGCGAGGTTGCGAAGTCGCCAGCATTCCGTTATAGTATTCTATTGAATTAAAGTGCTTCTGTATCTGGTCTTCATATAATCGAGGTTCCTTATTGGTGAGCTGAAGCACAAACTGCAGCATTCGTGTTGCATTGGCCTCACTCACTTCTTTCATATAGTAAGAATTCTCTCTCACCACATTTCCTTGTGAATAGAACGAAAGGACAAACATCGGTTCGTTATCTATTTTCATATTACGGTTCTGCACACGGCCTCTAGTCTTGTTGTCATACTCTGGCTTCACGCTATTGTCATTATCCACAGTAAGCAATGTATTGAATTTATTCTTTACTGCTTCTTCTGTTTCAAACTCTGCACCATCTTCAGCCTCCTGTTCCGAGTCGCCCTGTTTTTCATTCTTTACCAGCATGTCGGGATCGCCTGCACTCTTATTCTTCTTATACAATTCACGCGAGCGGTTATAATCCCGTTCACCGCCTGCAATGTCCCCGGTCAATCGCTTGCACTCGCTTCGTGCATAGAGCGCCATTTGGAAGTTCGGATAGGTTTTCAGCAATTCGTCATAATCACCTATTGCCTTCTTGTACTGCCCTGTCTTATAATATAGCGACGCACGGTTATAGCGTGCCATAACATGCTGCGGATCGCTCTTCAGCACATAGCTCAAGTCGTCAATGGCTTTATTATTCTCGTTCACCTCCATCTTAAGCAACGCACGGTTATAGTAAGCCGTAACATTGGTTGGCTCAAGGCTCAAAGCGTAGTCATAATCGGCCATTGCCCCGAAATAGTCGTCCAGCTTGTACTTCATGAAAGCGCGATTTATAAAGAAACCGGCATAGCGTGGTTCCAGTTTTATCGCTTCATTCATGTCGTTAAGCGCCGACTGGACATCGTCTTCATACCGCATTTTTATTTCTGAACGGAGCACATAGGCGTTTGCCTCATTTTTATTCAGTTCTATACTCTTGTCCACATCGGCCAGAGCTTTAACGGTATCCTTCTTTGCCAGATACAACTGGGCACGACCCAGATAGGCATTGTCAAATTTAGGGAACAGCTTCATCAGCTGCGCATAGGTTTTCTCAGCTGAATCAAAATCCTTAACCGCCACCTCACACACAGCTTTATTTATCAGGAAATACTTATGTTCGGGCAACTGCTTCAGTCCCGAAGAATAATCGGCAATTGCTTCTTTATATTTACGCATGGTTTGGCGTGCAACGCCCCTCACCTGATATGCATCTATAATGAACGGATTCCTGGAAAGTGCAAGCGAGCAGTCTTCCTCGGCTCCCTTATAATCGCCAAGATTTAGTTTCGCCACAGCACGATAAAAATAAGGTTCAGCCAAATATGGCTTCATGCTGATTACCTGATTAAAATATTGTATTGACAGCACATAATCCTCAAAGTACATAGCATTGCGGCCTATATTCATTACCTGATCGGTATTCACCTGAGCACTGGCTCTGCCACACCCAAGCAATGCAACCGTTACAGCCACAACACACAACCAAATATGTTTTTTTATCTTGTCAATCATTCCCTCTTTATATTTTTGCGCAAAGTTATGTATTTCACTGCAAAATTGAATTATTTAGCATTGATTTTACCAAAAAATTACTTATTTTTATTTTCATTCAGCCGAAGCAAAAGATTACAACTTAATATAACTTATAATTAAAATAGAAATACCCGACTAACTGTTTTCTCTATTTACAAAAAAGGCTAAGTTTCATAATTTACTCCCGGCAATGTTGTATCATCACAATGCATCGCTTTTAATTATTGCTGTTTTCTAAAAAGCAGCGAGGGCATATCTTCCGACATGCCCCCTCTCTATAATATTTTACGATTTTTTTACTTCAGGATTTTCTGTATCACAGGCAATAGATTCTTTTCATAGCGATAGAATCCAAGATCGGTAAAGTGATATCCATCAATTGTACCTTGACGGTCTTCGGTCAAAATACCCTTTGTTTCAAAATAGTAGATATTCTTCACACCTGCCTTTTTCAATTTGTTGTAATAATCACGCAAAGCAGCATTCTTTTCGTTCAAAGTTGCTTCTTCGTTCATGTCAAGAAGATATCCCGGGAACATTGGAGATTCCACAAACAGGACAGGAACATCTGGGCGCTTGCTTCTCAACAACTGGAAGAATGGATCTATATTAGCTTTCAACGCATCAACCTTATTGTTAGGCAAACAATCAATTACATATAATCCCGCATCTACCGAAGCCATAACTTCTGCCACTTCAAGATCAAGACGACCATTACCACTAAAACCAAGGTTGTAGATTTCACGATTCAAGTCGCGCACAAGCATATTGGTGTGACACATACCTGGACGAGAAGCACATGCTCCCTGTGTAATACTTGTACCATATATTACCACAGGTTTTTCGCGCTTGGGCAGGTCTACCTTTGGCATTTCAATCACTGCAGCCGAATCCACACCTATATACACACTATCCACTCCATTATACAATGGGAAATATACCATATATTCACGCATTCCGGGCTTCATTGCAGCAAACACGGTCGCATTGTGGTTTCTCTTATTTACAATAGGACGAGCCGGGCTAACAAACTCCCACTTGCCATCAACCAGCGTATACACATCAAATCCGCTTATCGCCGATGGTGCCATGTGATTAAATTCCAGCCCTGTTCTGGTTTTCCATTTCATCTTCATTTTCTTGGCATTTGAAGAAAAACGGATAAACAAGCCCGCTGTGTTTGTTCCTAAATCATAAAGTTCCTTGCGGATCTTAGAACTTAAGGAATCCGGTAGACGAGTAAAATCCAGACTGTCATTTTTTACTGCCGAACCATATAACGGGAATTTTTTAGCATCATGATAAATAACATCATTTGCAGTTGCCCCGGCAAATGCCATCAAAGAAGCACAAACCAGTGTAAGAATTTTCTTCATTTTGGTAATAATTTTTAAAGATTTTACAAAAAACACACAAATTTACCAAAAAAAGTGTACTGCACAAGCATTTAGCCCGCTCTTTCGTGATTTTTTAGTACCTTTGTCAAAATTAATGGCAATTTTACAATGAATATGAAAAAATTACATACACTTATCGCGTGCCTGCTCGTATCGGCAGGTTCAGCAACAATAGCTAACGAGAACACCAACAATGCTCCTTCTACAGTATCTCAACCTGTTGATGTAGCTAAAGATCTAGACGGGGAATGGACCATGCTGGACATTCGCAACAAAGATGTAAACACAAGGGAACGGGCATTCCTGTATTTCAGTCTTAAGGACAGTACTTTCTACGGCAACAATGGCTGTAATGTTGTAAATGGCGCAATTCACCATCATGGAGCCAACAAGATTACTCTGGACAACATCATCACCACCATGATGGAATGCCACAATGTGACCTCTGAACGCACTGTAATGAAAGCCCTTAACGATGTAGCTTCCTACAAGATAAGCGTTGAGGACGGTATAAGGTATCTTTCTCTTCTTAATACTAAAGGACATCAAGTAATGACTCTTAAGAACCACGACATAAACTTCCTGAACGGTGCATGGACCGTAAGTTCATTGAACGGTGAATCGGTAACAAACAAGAATGTTAAGCTTGTAATCGATGTTCAGGAAATGAAGATACACGGCAATTCTGGCTGCAATATCATCAACGGAACTTTATTCATTGATCCGAATATTGACTGGGGTGTAGAATTTCAGCAATTGATTTCAACTATGCGCATGTGTCACGACATTCACATCGAGACTGCTCTGCTTGTTGCTCTTGAAGAGACACAAACATGCAAGAAACTTAATGACGAAGAGATTGCACTCTATGACGGCGACGGCAAGAATGTGGCGACTCTAAGAAGGTTGAATTTACGATAAAAGGCAACAATATCGCATATTCACAACAAAATTCCGCATTAATAAACATTTTGTTTGAAAACACGCCCTATTTGCTTATCTTTGCACAAAAAATAAGGGCAAGATGTAGAATAAAGTCAATTCTGCATCTAAGTATAACAACAGAGACATAGTGAAAGTAGCAATTATAAAATACAATGCAGGCAACATATTCTCGGTGCTTTACGCTCTGAAAAGAATAGGTATTGAAGCTGAGGTTACCGACGATTTCGATACGATAAGGAATGCCGACAAGGTTATTTTCCCCGGTGTAGGAGAAGCCTCTACTGCAATGGCCTATCTTAAAGAGAAAGGTCTGGACTCGCTTATCAAGAGTTTGAAGCAACCAGTTTTGGGTATCTGCATAGGATTGCAGCTGATGTGCCAAAGCTCAGAAGAAGGCAATGCAGAATGCATGGGAATATTTGATGTCAAAGTACAGAAATTTGACAATTCAAGCTGTCCAGAATTCAAAATCCCGCACATGGGCTGGAATACTATATCGGCAACAGCAGGCAACAGCCTTATCACAGAGGAGCAGAACAATGCCTATGCATATTTCGTACATAGCTACTATGCTCCTGTGTGCAAGCACACCATTTCCCAGTGCGATTACATCACTCCATTCAGCGCGGCGCTGCATAAGGACAATTTCTATGCTACACAGTTTCACCCTGAAAAAAGCGGGGATTTAGGCGAACAAATATTGAAAAACTTTATCCTGCTATGATTGAAATCATTCCGGCAATAGATATTATTTCGGGAAAGTGCGTAAGGCTTTCCAAGGGAGACTATGAACAACAGACCGTATATAGCGAGTCTCCCGTAGAAGTAGCAAAGGCTTTTGAGGGAGCTGGCTGCAAAAGGCTGCATCTGGTTGACCTTGACGGAGCGAAATCCAACCACATAGTCAACTACAAAGTACTTGAAGACATTGCATCTTCTACAAATCTTGTTATCGACTTTGGGGGCGGCATTAAAAGCGATGAAGATGTGCATATTGCCTTCGAAAGCGGAGCGGCAATGATTACAGGCGGCAGCATTGCAGTGAAAAGCCCTGCCCTATTTGAATCATGGATTTCAAAATTCGGTCCCAATAAAATAATTCTAGGAGCCGATGCCAAAGACAAGAAAATTGCCACCAATGGTTGGATGGACAACAGCGAGCATTCTATTGTCCCTTTCATCAATTCCTATCTTGAAAAAGGCATAAGCAAGGTCATTAGCACCGACATTAGCAAGGACGGAATGCTGCAAGGCACATCTATCGAACTCTACACCGAGCTTTTGGATCAATGCCCAGGCATATACTTGATTGCAAGCGGTGGTGTGGCAAGCCTAGACGACTTGCGCCAGCTTGAAGAAATAAATGTTCCTGCAGTCATTGCGGGCAAAGCGTTATACGAAGGCCGCATAACACTTAAGGATTTAGAAAACGAAAATATCAGAACTCACTCATGCTAGCTAAACGAATTATACCATGCCTTGATGTAAAAGACGGAATGACCGTAAAAGGCGTGAATTTCGTCAATTTCAGGAATGCCGGAGACCCGGTTGAGCTAGGCCGAGCTTATTCACAAGCTGGTGCCGATGAACTCGTGTTCCTGGACATCACAGCATCCTACGAAGGACGCAAGACTTTCATTGACATGGTGCGTCGCGTAGCCGAGAATGTAAACATTCCCTTTACCGTAGGTGGAGGCATAGGCTCAGTTGAAGATGTAGGCAATCTGCTTAACGCCGGAGCCGACAAAGTTTCTATCAACTCCTCAGCGCTCAAGAACCCGCAACTTATCTCGGGAATAGCCAACAACTTCGGTTGCCAGGTGTGCGTAGTTGCTATTGATGCCCGCTGCGACAATGGCGAGTGGATTTGTTATGTAAAAGGCGGACGGGTCCCTACCGAGCGCAAACTGTTTGAATGGGCAAAAGAAGCTCAGGACCGCGGTGCAGGCGAAATACTCTTCACCAGCATGGATCACGACGGAGTAAAAGAAGGTTTTGCTTGCGAAGCGCTTGCGAAGCTCAACGATATTCTGTCAATACCTGTAATTGCATCTGGCGGCTGCGGAAGCATGGAGCATTTTCGCGATGCATTCACTCTAGGCAAAGCCGATGCGGCTCTTGCTGCAAGTGTTTTCCACTTCAACGAGATTAATATTTCCGAATTAAAAGATTATTTACACAACAACAATATAAATGTAAGAAGATAAAGCTATGGAACTGGATTTTAACAAAATGGACGGATTGATTCCTGCAATTATACAAGATGCTGGCACAAAGAATGTGCTTATGCTAGGTTTCATGAACAAAGAGGCTTTTGACAAAACTGTAGAAACAAAAAAAGTCACTTTCTACAGCCGCACAAAGCAGCGTCTATGGACCAAGGGAGAATCCAGCGGCAACTTCCTTAATGTAGTTTCTATCGAGGAAGACTGCGACCACGACACACTGCTTATCAAAGCCATACCCGAAGGACCTGTGTGCCACACAGGCTCTGCCACTTGTTTCAATGATAACAATTCTTATGGAGTGCAATTCCTTTCATTCCTTCAGGATTTCATTGATGCACGCCACAAGGAAATGCCAGAAGGCTCTTATACTACATCGTTATTCCAAAGCGGCATTAACCGTATAGCGCAAAAGGTGGGAGAAGAAGCTCTTGAAACAGTTATCGAGGCGACAAACGGTACTAATGGAAGACTTGTCTACGAAGCTGCCGACATGCTATATCACCTCATCGTACTTCTTTCTGAAAAAGGACTTCGCATTGAAGATCTAGCCGAGGCTCTATACCGCCGTCACAACAAGAAAAAAGAAGAATATGACAAAAATTGCGGAATATAAGAATGTTGAGATTCACCGCAAGGAACACATCGTCCTTAAAGATGTAACATTCGAGCTGCATAGCGGCGAATTTGTATATCTCATAGGACGCGTGGGCAGCGGGAAAAGCAGTCTGATGAAATCAATGTACTGCGAAGTGCCTGTTGCCGAGGGTGAAGCTATGGTGCTTGACTATGACCTTACTTCTATAAAGAAGAAGGACATTCCGTATCTGCGTCGCAAAATAGGCATAGTATTTCAGGATTTCCAATTACTTACCGACCGCTCCGCATATGACAATCTGCGTTTCGTTCTTGAAGCTACAGGCTGGAAAAATAAGAACGAAATAAACGAACGCATTGAGCAAGCTCTGCGCCAAGTGGGAATGTCTAACAAGTCTTACAAGATGCCACATGAGCTATCGGGCGGAGAACAGCAACGCATCGTCATTGCACGGGCTTTGCTTAATGAACCTTCCCTAGTTCTGGCCGATGAGCCGACAGGGAATCTGGACCCCGATACAGGTCATCAGATCGTTTCCCTACTGCGTGAGATTGCCGAGAATGGTACAGCTGTAATCATGGCTACTCACAATCTGCAACTGGTAGACGAATTCCCCGGCAAAGTTCTGAAATGCGAGGACAAGCGCATCATTATAGCCAATTAAAGCATTATATCTATAACTACATATAGTCACATCTATGAAAGTATTGAAATTTGGAGGTACCTCTGTAGGCACTGCACAACGAATCAAGAATGTAGCCGCTCTTGTTACTGAACGCGGAAAGAATATTATTGTGCTGTCGGCCATGTCAGGCACGACCAATTCTCTTGTACAAATTTCGGAAAGGCTCCATAACGAAGACATCGAGGGTGCATATGGAATAATTGAAGGACTAAAGCAGAAGTATGCTCGCACACTGGAAGAAATGTTCGATTCCGAAGAGTACCTTAATCTGGCAAAAGCCAAAGTGCAAGAATGCTTTGATTTCATACGCCTGCACACCATGAGTAACTTTTCCGAAAGATATGAAAAGGAAATTCTTGCTCAAGGCGAATTGATGTCTACAAATATCATGCATGCATATCTGTTATCTCAAGGAGTGAAATCGGTATTGCTGCCAGCTCTGGACTATATGCGCATTGACGAGAATGCCGAGCCCGACTATGACTACATAAAAGCACATCTGCACGACATGCTTGATGCAAGTGCCCATGCCGACATCTACATTACGCAAGGATTCATATGCCGCAATCCAGAGGGCGACATCGACAACCTTCAACGAGGAGGCAGTGACTATTCTGCATCAATAATAGGTGCAATGATAGATGCCGAAGAAGTTCAGATATGGACCGATATAGACGGTATGCACAACAATGACCCAAGATTCGTTGAAAAGACGGCTCCGGTTCATGAATTAGCCTTTGAAGAAGCAGCCGAACTTGCTTATTTCGGTGCAAAGATTCTTCACCCTACTTGCGTGAGACCTGCACAGGAACATAACATTCCGGTTCGCTTGCTGAACACTTTGTGCCCCGAAGCTTTCGGAACTCTCATTCACAACTCTTCCGAAACGGGAAAGATTAAGGCTATTGCTGCAAAGGACAATATCACTTCTATCAAGATTAAATCTAGCCGTATGCTTCTTGCTTATGGTTTCCTTAGAAAGATTTTTGAAATCTTTGAGGACAACAAGACTGCAATCGACATGATTACCACTTCCGAAGTTGGGGTTTCGGTAACCATTGACAACACAAAGAATCTTGAACAGATAATTTCTGGACTGAAAACGCTAGGCGAAGTTACCGTTGAAGAGGATATGGTCATCATCTGTGTCGTTGGCGACTTAAAGTGGCAGAACACAGGATTTGAAGCTAAAGTTCTTAATGCTATAAGCACTATACCGGTGAGAATGATTTCTTACGGAGGCAGCAATCACAATGTTTCTGTGCTCATACACAAAGATGACAAGATAGAAGCTTTGAATCTTCTTAGCAATCATTTATTCAACAATTAAAAATCATAGATAATGACTACTATATTTCCTATTGAAAAGCTATCTCAGGAGCAGACTCCATTCTATTACTATAACATGGAACTGCTTGAAGCTACACTCAACGAAATAAAATCATGCACTGAAGGCATGCCCTACAAAGTGCATTATGCGGTGAAAGCAAATGCCAACGAACGCATTCTGCGTACTATTCAGGAGGCTGGACTAGGCGTCGATTGCGTAAGCGGTGGCGAAGTGGCAGCTTCGGTAAATGCTGGTTTCGACAGCAAGAAGATTGTTTTTGCAGGAGTTGGAAAAACCGACCGCGAAATAAATCTTGCTCTTGATGCCGATATACTTTGCTTCAATGCGGAATCCATACCCGAACTTGAGGCAATCAATGCTCTTGCCCAAGCTAAAGGCATAGTGGCAGATGTTGCATTTCGTGTGAATCCTAATGTTGATGCCCACACTCACAAATATATCACCACAGGGTTGAGCGAAAACAAGTTTGGCATAAACATGGAACAACTTCCCGAAGTGCTTAGCATAGCCACTGCTATGAAGAATATAAATGTTGTGGGACTGCATTTCCACATTGGTAGCCAAATAACCGAACTTGATCCATTTGAAAGACTTTGCGAGAAGGTGAACGAGCTTCAGTGCGAAGTCGAGAAACTTGGTGTGAAATTAAAAATCATCAATGTGGGAGGAGGTCTAGGAATTGACTATGTTAATCCCGACGAGAATCCTATCGCATCTTTCAAGGAATATTTTGACATATTCAAAAACAGCTTGAAGCTTCGCGAAGGACAAGAGGTGCATTTTGAACTAGGTAGAGCTATCGTGGCACAATGCGGCTCACTTATAACCAGTGTTACCTATGTGAAGAAAGGAACGGTTAAGCAATTCATAATTACCGATGCCGGAATGACCGACCTTATCCGCCCTGCTCTTTACCAGGCACACCACAAGATTGAGAATATCACATCGTCATCTAGCGAAACGGTTGTTTATGATGTTGTAGGTCCTATATGCGAATCTAGTGACTGCTTCGGTGAGAACGAAATTTTACCAGTTACCAAGCGAGGAGATTTGCTTGCCCTAAGATCGGCAGGAGCCTATGGAGAAATAATGGCATCTCAATACAATCTAAGGAAATTGCCTCACGCAGTATACTCAAAATAATACTTGTTTTACATACAATAGTAATATCGCATTGCTAACTTTTATTTATCGGCGAATAGTTTCTATTCGTCGGTATTTTTTTATCAAAGGTCTAATACCCACACACTTATACATGCAAAATTATTCTGTTTTTCTTAAATTTGCATAAATTTAACCTAAACAATTTATATTATGCGCTATTACCTAATAACCTTATTTCTGGTAATTGCTCTATCGGCGTCAGCGTCCGATGAAGTAGTGGTAGTTCAATCCTCAGGACAGGTTTCCTGGTCCATTTCAAGTATCAAAGATATCACTTTTGACGGCAATGGAGTAAAGTTCTCGTTCAACGACAACACTTCTGTTTACTACGATAAAGGCTCGTTAAGCATGATCAAGTTCAACTCTACCCTATCTGGCATAAATAGCATCAAGCAAGCAGAGCAAGCTATCTCTATTGCCGACAACTGCATCGTTGTGGAGGGATTTGAAGGAAACATTACAGTTTATTCTTTGTCGGGAGCTGCAGTAGCTCAAGGAAAAGGAAACAAGCTAGACATTTCAAATCTTGAAAAAGGTACATACATAGTTCAAGCCGGAGGTCTAATTTCTAAAATCGTTAAGCCATGAAAAAGAAATCGTTAATTATCGCCACTCTTGTATCTGCTATCTCTATAGCTTGGGCTGCTGAAACCATTTGGATACATCAAAACAATAAAATCACTTTAGGGCTACCTATTTCTCTAGCCGACAATATCACGCTTTCCGACGATGGTGCATCTGTTAATTTCAATCAAATTGACGGTACCACACACACCACTGCTTACACCGAGATTGAAAAGGTTACACTAGGCAACGCACAGGAAGTTATCACAATCAACTACAACGGCACCGATGCCGAAATCGTCAATCCTTACGCTTTCCAGGGCGTAACAATCACTAAGACTGGTGGCGATGTCGTGGTTAATTCAACTTCGACTTCGGAACTTACATACCAGCTTACAGGTACAGCTTCTTCGGGCTCGTTCAAGATTTATTCCGATACAAAGTTCGTGCTTAACCTAAACAGCGTGAACATTACAAACAACGACGGCGCGGCTATCAATATCCAAACCGGGAAAAAGTGTACCGTGAACCTTACCGGTTCTTCGGCTCTATGCGATGCGGCGTCCTACACAACCGTGACTGGAGAGGACCAGAAGGGATGTTTCTTCAGCGAAGGCCAGATCATTTTCACAGGAAGCGGCTCATTAGATGTGACAGGCAACTACAAGCACGGTATTTGCAGTGACGACTATATAGACATTCAAAGCGGTACTGTGAACATCGTTAAGGCGGCTAACGACGGTATTCGTGTAAACGATTACTTCCTTATGACTAACGGTACGCTAAACACTGCCAACACTACTGGTGACGGAATTGACGGCGATACAGGATACATTCAGATTGACAACGGCACAATCAATGTGAACATTGCTACTGCCGACACTAAGGGTATCAAGTGCGACAGCATCATCACAATGAACGGAGGTAATGTGACTCTCACTGTTCCTGCAGCTCAAGGTAAGGGCTTCAAGACAAAGCAGACTATGACAATGAACGGCGGTAAAATCACTGCCAACATGACTGGGGCTGTGGCAGTCGTTTCATATGACCCATCTTACTGCACTGCGATAAAAACCGATATCGACTTCGTTATGACTGGCGGCGACATCATTGTCACTCATTCAGGAGAAGCAGGCAAAGGCATCTCTGCCGACGGAAATATCACATTCAAGGGAGGTAATGTGAAAATAACCACTACAGGCAACGGCAACACTTATACAGCTTCTACCGGAACCGATACTTATTGCTCTACTTGCATAAGCACCGACGGCAATCTTTATTTAGACGGCGGCAACTTAACTCTTAGTGCAAGCGGTACTGGAGGCAAATGTATTAAAGCAGACCTTCAGCTAATCGCAAAACCAGCAAGCGACAATGACCTTACTGTAATCGCTGAAACAAAAGGCACGCAAGTGGGCAGCAGTTCAAGCGGTGGACCTGGCGGCGGAGGTCGTCCTGGTCGCCCAGGAAGCTCTTCTTCAACCAGCGACACCAGCACTAGCCCTAAGGTGATTAAATCCACTGGAAACATGACAATTTCAGGCGGTAACTTCACCATTAAATCGGCTAGCGAAGGCGGCGAAGGTCTTGAGTCTAAAGCTACAATGACCATCTCGGGCGGTAATTTCTACTTCAATACCTACGACGACTGTATCAATGCTGCTTCTGCTCTTGTTATCTCTGGCGGAAATATACGCGCCGTAGCAACTGGCAACGATGCTATCGACTCCAACGGATCTATGACAATAAGCGGTGGCGTTACACTAGCTAGCGGAACTCATGACCCTGAAGAAGGTCTTGATGTGGACCAGGCAAGCAAGCTGTCAATTACCGGCGGTACTCTTATCAACCAGAAAGGCAACATGCTTAACCTCACAACAACTCAATGCAAGGTACCTACGGTGAAATATTCTTCATCAATTTCGGCAGGAACGCTGGTAACTATCACCGATGCTTCAGGCAACCACATTGTTTCCTTCAAGGCTCCTCAGGCAATGTCACAGGGTTGCTATATCACCCACCCTAGCCTAAAGTCAGGAAATTCCTACAAGCTATATACCGGTGGCTCGGTTTCTGGAGGAAAGGCATTCAATGAAGTAACTAACGAAGGAACTTATACAGCAGGTACACTGGTTAAGACTTTCTCAATTTCTTCAAACTTGACAACTTTATAACAATACGGTTATAACATCTATAAATAGTAATGCAGAGTCGCTCGGCTCTGCATTCTTTTTGGTAGAAAGTTTTGCTCTCCCAATATTATTACTTACTTTTGCACTACTTGAAACTATTAAACTTTTAAAACATATAACAAGCATAATTATGAACAGTGCATTAGCGGCCCTTATCGGGCTAAGTATCTCTATTATTTTAATCATTAAAAAGTTCTCTCCAGTATACAGTTTGATTCTCGGAGCCGTTGTCGGTGGTTTACTTGCCGGTTGGGGACTTGAAACAACTGTTGCCGAAATGATTACAGGCGTAAAAGAAATCACCCCTGCAATCGTGAGAATCATTGCAGCAGGCGTGCTCACAGGTATGCTTGTCAAGACAGGAGCAGCTACTACAATAGCAAAGAGCATCATCAATGCACTGGGACAGAAATACATCTATCTGGCTCTTGCCCTATCGGCTATGGTACTCACTGCTATGGGAGTATTTGTTGATGTAGCTGTAATCACAATCGCACCTATTGCCATCATCACAGGTTGCCGCTTGCGCCTGTCAAAGTTCAAACTGCTGCTTGCAATGATAGGCGGAGGCAAATGCGGTAACATCATCTCTCCTAACCCTAACACAATCATCGCAGCCGAGAACTTTGACGCTCCATTGTCATCGGTTATGGGAGCTGGCATCATTCCCGCTCTTATCGGTCTAGCAGTTACAGTGTTCATCATAGTACCGCTCATGCCTAAGGGCGACCTTATGGAAGGCGGAAAAGAATATGACGACAACGAAAAGCTGCCATCACTATGGGTAAGTCTTATAGGTCCTATCGTTACAATCCTACTGCTTGCGCTTCGCCCTATAGCAGGCATCGTCATTGACCCTATGATCGCATTGCCTGTAGGTGGTATCATTGGCATAATCACAACTGGAAACTGGAAGAACATGACAACATGCCTATCCTACGGACTTGAGAAGATGTCGGGCATCGCAATATTGCTAGTAGGTACAGGCACTCTTGCAGGAGTAATCAAAGCATCAGCAATCAAAGATGTGCTTGTCAATATGTTGGCTGGCTGGAGCAACGGCGGCACATTCATGGCTCCTATATCGGGAGCATTAATGTCGGCAGCCACAGCCTCTACCACAGCAGGTGCAACTATCGCTTCGGCTTCATTTGCCGACGCTATCATGGCTGCAGGAGTTACTGCCGTGTGGGGTGCTGCAATGATCAATGCAGGAGCAACAGTGCTTGACCACTTGCCTCATGGATCATTCTTCCATGCAACAGGCGGTTCAATGAGCATGAGCGTGAAAGAACGCTTGAAACTCATTCCTTACGAAACCCTCGTGGGATTCATTCTAGCTTCATGCAGTGTTATCGCTTATATGTTTATCGGTTAATCAATAGAATATCATGAAAAGAATTGTCATAGCATCAGACTCATTCAAGGGCTCGCTTACATCTGTAGAAGTTGCACAGAGCGCAACTAAAGGTATCCTTGAAGTTTACCCCGATTGCAAAGTAACACAAGTGAATGTTGCCGACGGTGGTGAAGGAACCGTTGATGCAGTAGTAGACACCCTTCAGGGCGAGAAAATCACCATATCAGTAAGCAATCCTATCGGCAAACCGGTAGATGCTACCTATGGCATTGCTGGCGATACAGCAATCATTGAAATGGCAGCAGCTAGCGGTCTTCCCCTACTCGCTGCCGAAGAACGCAACCCATGGGTTACATCAACCTACGGAACAGGCGAAATGATTCTAGACGCTATTGCTCGTGGCTGCAGCAAGTTCCTGGTAGGAATTGGAGGCAGTGCAACCAACGATGCCGGAACAGGCATGCTTCAAGCTCTAGGATTCCGTTTCTTTGACAATAACGGCATCCTTATAGAAAACTGCTGCGGAGGCATTCTAGGCGAAATAGCAAGCATTGACGACACACAAGTGCCCGAAGCTATCAAGAACGCGCAATTCACCGTTGCGTGCGATGTCGATACCCCGTTCTGCGGACCTATTGGAGCAGCCTATGTATTTGCTCCGCAAAAAGGAGCGAGTCCCGAAATGGTGCAACAGCTAGATGAAGGCATGGCATCGTTTGCCAAGGTCATTGAGGCTAAATACGGCATTGACATTGTGCCTATGGCTGGTGCAGGAGCTGCAGGAGGTATGGGAGGCGGTTTCCGCGCATTCCTCAACGCTACACTCAAGAAAGGCATTGACATGGTACTTGATGCAATAGGATTTGACAGCATAATATCAGGAGCCGACCTTGTGGTAACTGGCGAAGGAAAAGTCGATTTCCAGACAGCCAAAGGCAAAACAGCAGCAGGCGTTCTAGCACGCGCCAAAGCGCAAGGAATACCCGTAGTTGCAATAGGCGGTTGCGTAGAAATGTGCGACAGCCTCAGAGAAATGGGATTTGCAGGCATCTACCCTATCCTGGAAGAGAAAGTGCCGCTAGAACTCGCCATGCAACGCGACTTCGCCTCACAGAATGTCACAAACACTCTGATCAGAATCCTCTCTCAAAAAGAATAAGTATTATTATCATTGATGATGAAATCTGAATAACATTCTATGAAACAATTAAAGGAACGCATATTAAGTGATGGAAAATGTTTTGCTGGCGGTATTTTGAAGGTAGATAATTTCATAAACCATCAAATGGACCCTGTTCTTATGCGCGAAATGGCAAAGGAACTTGTAAACCGATTCTCTAATCATCAAATCAGCAAAGTATTGACAATTGAATCAAGTGGTATCGCTCCTGCCATAATGGTGGGTGACTATCTTGATGTGCCTGTACTATTTGCTAAAAAAAGTACTCCAAGTACTATGGAAAACATGTTGGTAACAGAAGTGTTTTCATTTACAAAAAATAAATCGTACACGGTATGTGTTAGCGGAGACTATCTATCGCCCAATGACAGGATATTGTTTGTTGACGATTTTCTTGCCAATGGCAATGCGGCTAAAGGTGTTATTGATTTGGTGAAACAAGCTGGTGCTACATTGGAAGGAATGGGATTCCTTATTGAAAAAGGCTTCCAGAGAGGAGGCGACGAGTTGCGCAGTAAAGGCATTCACATTGAATCATTAGCGATTATAGAGAGCTTGGATAATTGTGTCATAAAATTCAGATAACTATGCAAAACGGCCTTATCTATGGATTGGAGGATAGACCTCCAATAAAAGACACTTTTTTTGCTGCAATGCAGCATCTTCTAGCAATTTTTGTTGCTATAATAACACCTCCATTGATAATATCCGGAGCATTGAATTTTGATGTAGAAACAACAAGTTTTCTTGTCTCTATGTCATTGTTCGTATCTGGTATCGCAACTTTTATTCAATGTAAACGATTTGGAGGAGTTGGATGCGGTCTACTGTGTGTTCAAGGTACAAGTTTTTCGTTCATTAGCCCCATTATTATGGCAGGAACAATAGGAGGCTTGCCTGCAATATTTGGAGCCACTATGGTTGGCGCAATTGCCGAGATATTCATTAGCCGGATACTAAAGTATGCAATGAAAATAATCACTCCGCTTGTGTCTGGCATTGTAGTTACATTAATTGGAATAAGTCTTATTAAAGTTGGCATTACCTCTTGTGGAGGAGGGGTTGCAGCTATCAATAATGGGATGTTTGGTTCATTCGAGAATCTTGGAATAGCAGCCCTTGTATTATTATTGATTGTATTGTTTAATCGCAGTTCAAACAGATATTTACGAATGGGATCTATTATTATAGGTATTGCAATAGGTTACGCAGTATCCTATTTTTGCGGTATGGTTGATTTCAGTAATATCCCGGAATATTCAACATTCAACCTTCCTGTTCCATTCAAATTTGGGGTATCGTTCAATTTCTCTGCAATATTGGCATTTGCCATTGTCTATATAATCACAGCGATTGAGGCGTATGGCGACATCACAGCAAACTCTCTTATTTCAGGTGAACCAGTAGAAGGCCAAACCTTTCTGAAACGAGCACAACATCAATTCTTTTATTGCTGGCGCACTCAATTCATTCCCAAACTCTATTTTTGCACAAAATAACGGAATGATACAACTTACTGGCGTAGCAAGTAGATATGTAGGTTATTTTATAGCTTTATTTCTTATACTTTTAGGATTCTTTCCTATTATTGGAGTTATATTCTCATATATGCCCGATCCTGTTTTGGGCGGAGCTACACTTCTTATGTTTGGTACTGTTGCCTCGGCTGGAGTAAAGATTATTGCTTCTCAGCACATTGACCGCAAAGCTACGCTTGTCATTGCGATAAGTTTTAGTATGGGGCTCGGTATGGAACTTTATCCCGATATCCTGATGCAATTCCCCGATGCTATCAAAAACATTTTTTCTTCGGGCATAACCACTGGAGGCTTAGCGGCTATTATATCCAACATGGCAATTAGAATTAAAGAGTAATTGCCTGTTTCAAGGTAAACCATATTTACTAATAGACAAATATAGCAAAGACAAGCTGTTGCGCATTCTATGCTACATTTACATAGAATGCGCACTGCTTTATATCCATAAAATGAACACATTATAATTTACTGTTCATTTCTGTAAATCATTCCTATAACAACAGTATCAGCTACAACTATTTCTATTATTCCTAAGTATTGTAACCAATGCATTAAATGCACGATTCGGCATGCTACTAAAATGAATAATTTGTTAATTTTGTAATTAATATACAATCTCGTCATAGAACATTGAACTTTTTATTCTAAATGATTCTTGAAATGAAAACGATTTTCACGCTATTACTCTGCTTATTAACTGCATCTTCCATACATGGTGCAAGGGTGCTTGAAGGCGATAAATTTATTGATGAGTACGAGAAATCCCTTTCGGGAAATCAAGTATCGGCGGCCAATAGCGTTATGAAGTTTTTCCACGAACAATCGCTACTGGAAGAGGCTGTTGTTTTCGACAGTAACGACAAGTCCGACGAAATCAATCATCAGGTGTGGTACTGGTCGGCCGAATACTATTATTCTCATCAGGCATATTGCCGCGCTCTCAAGTGCGGACTTAATGCGCTGCCTCTTTGCGCCAATGATGACGACAAGGCCAATTGTTTGAGCCTTATCTCGCTCATTTATTTCCGCCAGTCCAATTACGAAAAGGCTGCGCACTATGCCAAGCAGTGCTATAAGATAGACGAAAAAACTGGAGACCCCGACATAATTAGTTCGTCGCTGAACACTCTTGCAGGCATATACATCGGTGCCAATCAGCCCCACGAAGCCGAGCATTACATTCTCAAGGGCATAGAGCTGGCCAAGAAAGCCAACAATCCGGCTCGCATGGCAGTGCTGCAAGGCATGGCATCGGAAGTCTATCATGCGCAAGGCAACGATGCCGAGGCTTTGAAATACATTGACGAAGCGTGCCGAATAGAGCAGAAACTCGGCAATGAGTACAAAATTATGGTCAGACATTCGCAGAAGGCATCGGTACTGATAGGACTTCACGAGTATGACGCCGCCGACAGCCTGCTTAGCCAGGCCATTCCATTCTTTGAAAAAATAGGCGATATACAGTCCCATGCCATTGCTTGCAACAAGATGGGAATGGTAAAGCTATGCAACGAGGCCGAAGAAATGTCAGTGGCATATTTCCGCAGTGCAGCCAGCACATTCAAGACCATAGGCGACAAGGGGAATGAAATGCACTCACGCAAAGGACTTTACGAAGCATTGTGGAGCCGCAACCCCGACAGTGCACGCATCGAACTTGAACGCTTTAACGAACTGAAGGATTCGCTATACAACATAGCCTCTGCCGAAAGCCTTGCTAAATACAATGCCGAATTCGGTACCGACTGGCTGCAGCACGAGAATGAACTGCAGAAATCACGCATCCGCAATATCATCATTGCAGGCATCATCTTACTGATGTTTATAGCTGCCGTCGTGTGGCTGGTGATGCACCGCCGCATGAAAATGCACGAAACAGCTTTGCAAACGATAATTGACGAGTTGAGAAACAACAGCAATTCACCTAGCAAGCCTGCCGAGAAGCAGGAAGAAACGACATGCACGCAATCCGAACCTTCGGTTGCCGACAAGGAGCTGCTCTCGCAGCTAGTTTCTATCGTAAAGGAACAAATGCAGCAAGGCAGCATATCCATCGAAGCTGCAGCATCGAAACTTTGCACCACACGAGGCTCGCTTAACCGCCACATCAAAGCCATCACCGGAGTTACGACTCAGCAATATGTCATGCGCATTCGCCTGGAGCATTCACGCATACTTTTAAAAGATGAGCGACAGCTCACAATTTCAGAAATCGCATATAAATGCGGATTTGAAGATGCCACAAGTTTCTCGCGGGCTTTCCGCCGAACTTTTGAAATTACACCTTCTCAATACAGAGAACAGGCGTAATTTATGTGCCGAATATAGCATTTTGCATCATTATGCCAAGACCTTGCACGATTGTGTAAGGTCTTTTCTTTCTATTATATATACATTTGCCATAGATAAACTAACAGAAAATGAATAACTCCAAGCGGTATCACAAATCACATCAACAGTTCCTTGAGCGCTTATCAGAGCTCATCATATCAAGTATGGCCAGCGGTCAAGTATCCATCGAGTCATTAGCATCAAAGATGTATATAAGTCGAGGACAGTTAACACGCCGTGTCAAGGCTATTACCGGACTCACTACCCAGCAATATGCCATGCAGATACGCCTCGATAAGGCATCTGAGTTATTGAGCGGTCAAGAGTATTCAATATACGATATTGCGTTCAAATGCGGTTTTGAGGATCCCACAAGTTTCTCGCGCGCATTCCGCAGAAAATACGGAATACCTCCTTCGGTCTATCGCAACAACATTTCATACAATATTAATGAAATAGACATTTAGCATGTCCTTTTTTCTACTAGCACAATAAATAATTACTCATTAAAATATATGATTATGAAAAGACTTAACTTACTACTAGCAACTATTCTACTAGTAACCCTCGGTTCATGGGGAGCTACTAAATATGGATTAAAAGTGGGTGGCGTAGATGTAACCTCCGACAATTGTTCTAATATTACAGGTGATAACATCGGACGCTATAATGCAACGGGAGATTTCTATGTAAAGTATGACGCTGCAACCAAAACACTCACACTCAAGAATGTCTCAATCTCCCGCACCGGTAGCGGAAATCGTGCCATATTGAATGAAGATGTAGATGGTTTGAAAATCGTGCTTATTGGGCAAAATTTTCTCAAGGCCGAAGATTCATCTCCTGTGCGATTAAATAATAACACCACAATCACCACACAAGACTCCAACACAACCACAATACGAGGTGGTTCAGAAGATGCCATAACCGTAGGAGATGGTAAAACTTTGATTCTAGACCACGCCAAAATTGAAGTGTTTTCCGAGGAGTCTTCTGCTCTTGAAGGTAATGAGGGAACTGAATCTGTTATTATACAAGGTGGTTCGAAAATTTTGTTCTTATCGTATTCTTATACAATATACAACTTGAATTTATTTAAAGTTGACAATTCTTTCGTTGAAATCTATAGTGCTCCGGTTGGGAATGAAAGCAAAAATATCAAATCATTTCAATGCGTTGGCGATTACATGCAAGTGATAACCGGTGAATATGATGCTACAGCTCAAAAATTCATTCTTAATACAGATATTGGGCGTGAGTGCATATATATTGCAAAGGGTGCATTATTTGAAGACACTAAATATTTCCCCGATAAAAATTTCGGTCAAGCGTTAATTGACATAAAAGCAGCAGAGACTACTCAATACAAAAAATTCATACTGTTTCCTTATGGTTTGTATGCTGGAACGGCTCAATATACAGAATCTTTAAATTTGTCCAACAGAAACATATCTTCATTGAAAGGTATAGAATTCTTTACCGACCTGGTTGAATTGAATTGCATGAGTAATAAATTAGTCAATGTGGATTTGTCAAAGAACACAAAACTTCAAACATTGAATATGAGTAACAATGCCATTTCATCAATCACCCTACCTCAAACCACATCTCTCACATCGTTACTTTTAAACAACAATTCTCTATCATCGGTTGACTTGACAAA
The DNA here is from genome assembly GCA_017391675.1 of Muribaculaceae bacterium. Taxonomy (GTDB): domain Bacteria; phylum Bacteroidota; class Bacteroidia; order Bacteroidales; family Muribaculaceae; genus RGIG4576. Next base: position 732 of record JAFOXR010000042.1, on the reverse strand, counting down.
GAATACAGGACTAACTGAATTGAATGTGGCTTACAATAATTTGTTGACATTGGATGTATCAAAAAACACTCTGTTGCCGACAATCACAGCCAATTCAAATTCATTAAAGTCTATCAATTTGCCCCAAAGCACAGTATTGGAGACTATTAATATTAATTCTAATGCATTGACATCTATTGACTTGTCAAAATGTACGGCATTGACTAAAATCTATCTCAATGAAAATAAATTAACGACATTAGATGTGTCAAAAAACACGAAATTGAAAGAAATAGAATGTCATAGCAATAAATTAATAACATTGGATTTTTCAAAGAACTCCGCCCTTAAAAAAATTACTTGTTATAACAACCAAATTTACGATGTCCCCTCAGGCGCTCAGAATGGAGAATCGTTTGTAGTAAATCTACCTAAAACTAGTTGGCCTCCAGGCGAAATATTCTTCGCTACAGAAACAGACGACAATAATCTCACAACAGAACAAGTTTCCACAGTGAATAGCAAATTATGGAATATAAAATACACCGATGGCACGACCTATTTAGGAGAACAATCTACCGGTATTGAAAGCATCGAAACCGATGCCGGTAACGGCAACGCTCCACGCTACAACCTCATGGGACAGCCTGTTGACAAGAACTACCGCGGCGTGGTGATTCAAAACGGAAAGAAAACATTAATCAAATAATTTCTATGATTATGAAAAGACTTAACTTACTACTAGCGGCAATT
>JAFOXR010000041.1 GCA_017391675.1 Muribaculaceae bacterium | reverse complement strand
GTCAGTAGGCTTCCAAGTCTGTTCGTCTATGAAATAAAGAGTTTTAGGCTCAGCAGCGCCTACGGCATCAGCACCGAAGTTGTTATAGATGATAGTTGAGCGGTTAATTGCTGCAACCTTTTGTGTCATGTCTTCTGCAGCACTTGGAGCAGTGGTGGTAACGCTATATGCAGATAGCATAGGTGCGTTCAATGTTTGGGTTGCAGTCTGCTTGCGCTCATAGCGACTGTTTTCATAAACATCGGTATTGTTTACGATAGCCGTACTTTCACCCCAAGCCACATAGTTACCATGGTCATTCCAGTCACCAGAGTATCCCAACGGATAGAACTCAGCTGTAACTGTGCTGCCTTTTGGGAAAAGGTCGTATGATGTACCTTCATAGGTAAATGCGATTTTATCAGAGCTGTTTACCGTTACATTAGCTTCCTTGCTTATGCTGGAAGCATCGGCAGCCTTTAGGTTAACGGCAAGATAAATTTTATTAGTAGGAGCGCCAGTGGTTTCGTCCAGCAAATAGAAATAAGTACCGTCGTTACCAGTAGTAGGCTTTGTTCCCGCGCCCCAGTTGTTCCACTTGTGGATTTGTTCGTTTTGAGCCTGAGCCTTTTGAGCAATGCCTGCAGTCATGTCGGCTGCGCTTGAGTATTCAGTATTATTGCTAGTTAAATCAGAACCTTTGTAGTTATTTGATATCGCTGCGTTGTTATCGCTTTTTGATCCGTCGGCGGTGATAGAATTTCCATAAACAGAGCAGTTCTGTGCAGTGGAATTTTCTGCTGAACCGCAGATGCCTCCGGCATTAGCGCGACCACTAAGTCCAAATTTTGCAACTACATTAATATTGTTATTGTATGAACCGCAGTTGTCAATCACACTTCCATTGTCCATCCAACCAGCTATTGCGCCACCATATATATAATAGGCGTTGCTTTTTACATATACATAGCTGTTGGTTACTGTAATGTTTTTTAGAGTCGCGCTACTTATGGCTCCGAACAATCCAACAGTGATTTTGCCAGTACCTGCCCCTGCGTTATAATTAGCACTATAATTAGATATGGTGTAGCCTTGACCATTAAAAGTCCCAGAGAAATAATTTCTGTTTACTACAGATGATCCTGCAGGCAACCCATCAAAATATCCGATTGGATCCCAGTTGTGTGAAGAACCGTTTAAGTCCAGATTGGCAGTTAAGTAGAAAGTGTAACCGCTATAATTTGTTCCGCTATTTACTTTAGATGCAAGGCCTGCCAGTTCTTCGGCAGTGTCAATGTAATAAGCGTTTGTTCCAGCCGATCTCCATTCGGTGTCGGTGCTACCATTCCAAGTGTTTGCATTAATGGTAAAAGGCATAATAAAAGCCATTGCCATTATCGTCAAAATAGTAAAATTCTTTTTCATATATCTATTTTCTTCTTTAGTTTCAATTTCAGATAAATCCTCTCGGACAATCCAATGTTTATTAGATTCTATCTTAGTTAAATGATGAAAAATCATGCAAATATATAAAAAATGATTGATAGAATGGGACGGTTGGTGAGTTTTTGACCATTATTGATAATAAATAAGCCGAAGTTTTTACCACTTCGGCTTGTCTAAATTCACGATATAAGTAATCTATCCTATAATGCTCAGCAGGTAGTCGCATTTTTGTTTGTTGCCCAGTGTTTTACCTTTGTCGCATGATAGCTTTACGCAGTCATGCCATTCTCGTGATTCTGTAATTCGGCATTTTGTGAGCTTTACGACAATGTTCATAGGGCTGCAGTCGCTTATGTCGCAAGTGATATTGGTAC
>JAFOXR010000040.1 GCA_017391675.1 Muribaculaceae bacterium | reverse complement strand
TGAGTAAGACCTGAAATGTCTTTGATTTCTTTTGATCTAACCCATTTTCCTTCTTCAGGAATTGGCGCTGATGGGTGGTTTGCACCCTTCTTTACACAGCACATTTCTTGTACTTCATGTGAATAAACCATAATTGTTTTTGTTTAAATCTTGAAATTTTATAGTTTTTTTCTCTCTTTTTATCTCGTTAATATGACCTTCACGCACTTTTCAGCACATTCCACCCCATATTCAGTGTAAAATTACACAAAAAAGCTCACTCCACAATAAGGAATGAGCTTTTTTTACAAAATTTTTCTATTCCGAGTTAAAACACACTATTTCTAGGGCTATAAATCGTGTGTTCCTTACAGGGTTCCAGCACACGCTATTTATGTCTCACATAGTGCTTTGCACCCTGTTTTGCATTGTGCAGCTGCAAGGAATCGCTGGTAAGCGACACTATACCCCATGTAACGGTATCCTGCAACTGAGGATCAACTGCACTTTGCGAAACTATTGTCAAGGTGTCGCCTTCCTGATCCCATAGCTGATATACCATAGTTGTCATTTCTATAGAATCGGCTGCATTCTTGTGATTCACCTTCTTTACTTTTTTCATCACAGGTGTGCCTTCCATAGTATTGTCACGGTTGAACTTCATTTTCTTTGCTGGCTTAGCGGCTTCGGCTTGCCCTGCAACAGGGATTTCCACCCACTCGCCTATTATCTCTATCATTGTATCACCAGGCGCAAGACCTTCTTCGGCTAGAATTTCACTTGATTTTTTAGAATTTCCGCATGCGCTCAACACTCCTGCGACAAGCGCAAACAACATTAACTTCTTCATACTTTTTTTGCTTTTAGATTCATATTACAAACTACACAATAAACAATCTCTCTTGCTAAAAGTTCTTCCTAGCACCATGTTGTTGCCTAATTTTATCTCGAGATTATACCGAACGGCTTCTCAGCACCATTAAAAAGCGAGCCGATACTGCAAGCCGTCGCGCGGCGGCTCAATTTCATTGTTCAGGCGTGCAGGCAACTCGTCGCCTCCCACACGAAGCAGCATATTGAGATTCCACCCCTGCGACTGGTTGCGCACACCAAGCTGAACAAGTCCACGATGATTACCGCAACCCATACAAGCCATTTTTATCACTTCATTCAAATTACTGAAATTCCTGCTCACAATTGTCTTGATTGTTCTTCCAGCTGCTATCAGAGTGATGAATATATTGTCGCTCTTTGATATTGTTCTAAGATTTGTCATAATTCTGTTCTCCTTTCTTGTTGCAAAATTATGAGCATACCGAGCAACTTTATTGCCCATAATAATTAATTTTCCTTAATCCTAAACCCCGCAAAGCATAGTCAATGTTTAATTTACATGAAACATTCACTCTCCATCACACTGCTAATTCTAGCAAGCATTCTGCCTGCACTTGCTCAGCATTCAACTGATGCTGTGCCTGGCATACCGCACACAACCGAACCTTATTCCGCCAAGGCAACAATAAGCATCACGCTGCCTATCACACAGCAGGAAATAACCTATTATGCCAATGTATATTCCAACCATTCCAATGACAGGCTACTGCCTGTAAAATATCTTATCGAAGCTACCGACAGCCTGGACAGCCATAGTTTCTTTGCTTATTTCAACGGCAATTACTACACCTATTCAGGACAAAAATTCCGCGAATACCACTGGGCTCAAGACTCTGTTCCTTTCATAGACAAATCCACTCCGAACAGATATTCTCCCGGTGTGCACAAGTCCGGGCTGTTTTCTTTCCTAATCCCTGCCCTGCTCTCGGAACAGCTCAACCACTTGGCACAAAATGCCGATAACATCATCTCCCACACAAGCGACACTCTCGTCTGGGGGAAAAGATGCTCCGTAATAAAAGCCGAAGAAAGAATCAACGGAGTAACCTCGCGTGAAATGGAATACATTTCCGATTCCGGCACGCGCCGCCCTGTGCGTTACCGCATAATCTCAAGCCCAGCAACCACAGGCGAGCAGTCCATTGAAATCGTTTTCTCACACAACAGCAACGACACCATTGCTACAGACGAACAGGCTCTCATTAATCGCTACTCCGACATTTTCTCAGCTCACCGCACAAATACTTTCTCTGCTTCCAATCTTACAGGCACAAGGCTCCCAGACTTCACATTGCCGTCATTATCGGGCGAACGGTATATTTGGGAAACGCCTCAACCTTCCCCCACCGCGCTCATTTTCATCAATTCAGCCGAAGGAACAACTGCCGCAACAATAAAAGCCATAAACGATGCTATCGACGAAAGCCCTATTACCATAACACCTCTATGGATTTTCACCGACAAGAACCCCGACGAGCACGCCATCTCGATACTTGATGGTACACCCCGCAGCACTATACTGTTCAATGCACAACGACTAGCCACACAACTAGGAATCGCTGGCACACCGGCAATTCTTACAATAGACAAGAATGGTACCGTGAAAAACACTCTTTTAGGCTATTCCCCCACTCTCAACCAGGAACTTATTCAGCAGTTCATACTCTCGGGCAACTAGACATAGATATACAAAAAAAGCTTCGCGATTGCGAAGCTTCTTGAGGTTCCTGGCGGATTCGAACCGCCGTACACGGTTTTGCAGACCGCTGACTAAGCCACTCATCCAAGGAACCTTGTGGTTTTGTGAGTGCAAAGGTATAACTATTTTTCGTATTTTGCAATAGGTTCGCTCTTTTTTTTCTTTCCGCATAGCGATTTAGCCGAGCAGCATTGGCACAAATCCTCTTTGCTATCGCTGCATTTTCTTATTTTCACAAGCCTTTCCACTATAAGACCTATCGCAGCTACAGCTATCAATGCTATTATTATATATTGTATCAAATGACTGTTACTCATTGCTGTTCGCTAGTTATTATCGGGAATATACGCTCAAATTCCTGTTCAAAATTCGGGGTAAACACGCCCTTGCCAATATTTTCTTTTATCTCGGCAAATGTCCAGAAACGGCCTTCGCTTATTTCTTCAGGGTCAATAACGATTTTCACTTCATTCTGGTTCACTACTGTCGAGAATGTATTCACCAGTTCGCGCTCTATCTCACTTTCAAATACATAAGATACCACATGACTAGGTGTAAAATCGGTCAATCCCAATTCCTCTTTTGCTTCTCGCATCAGCGCCATATTCACATTCTCGCCCAAATCGACATGACCGCCCACTGCAGTATCCCATTTTCCTGGCTGGATATCCTTGAGCATAGAGCGTTTCTGCATATATAGAGCATCTTTTGTCTCATTAAGGATATGCAGATGCACCACTGGATGCAGCAGTTTGCTGCCCGAATGGCATTCTTTGCGCGTAGCGGCATCTATCACATTGCCGTTTTCGTCCACTATGGGGAAAAGCTCTTCAGCATTCATCATTTAGAGTATTTGGTTTGTATGTATTTATAAAGATCGGCATGAGTCGCATCGGCAGGACACTCCTCAAAAGGTATTATAAACCGGCAACCTTCGGCATAGGCACTGCACCCGTAGGCTTTCTTGCCTTTCAGTATATGGCCTTTTCCGCATGCAGGGCATGCAATCACATCGGGGACAGTTTCCTCTGTTTTTTTCTTAGCCGGTTCTTTCTTCTTACGGGCTTTTTTCGGCTTTTCTTCTTCAGTTTCCACCGCGATATTGCTGCTGCTGTTGTCCCTTAGTACATCTACAACAATCTTGCTCACCATCTCCTTCAGTTCATTGATGAACGAAGATGCGTCATATTCGCGACGCTCGATTTTGCGCAATTTGTTTTCCCATATACCTGTGAGTTTCGCCGATTTAAGAAGTTCGTCCTTTATTGTATCCACAAGCGAAATACCTGCTTGAGTTGCTATAAGGTTCTTTTTCTCCTTGCGGATATAACGGCGCTTGAACAGCGTTTCTATAATGGCAGCACGCGTTGACGGACGGCCTATTCCGTTTTCCTTCATCGCCTCACGCAGTTCATCGTCTTCCACGAGCTTACCCGCTGTTTCCATGGCGCGAAGCAGTGTACCTTCGTTATACAGTTTAGGCGGTTGAGTTGCCTTTTTCAACAGCGACGGCTCATGCGCTCCGCTTTCACCCTCAACAAATTCGGGCATCAAGTCATTGCTGTCGTCCTCACTCTTTTCCTCAGTGTTCTTATCCTTAATATAAAGTTCCCTCCAGCCATTGCTTAGAATCTGACGGCCAGTAGCCTTGAATTCAGCCTTGTTAATCTCGGCCATCACCGTAGTGGAAGAATATTCGCAATCGGGATAGAATGCAGCAATGAATCTCCTGGCTACAAGGTCGTAGACAAGCTTCTCCTCTCTAGTGAGCGGTACTCGTTGCGGCTCCATATTGGTAGGTATGATTGCATGGTGATCGGTAACCTTGGAGTTGTCAAACACCTTCTTGCTCTTAGGTATCTTCCCTCCTGCCAGAATAGGTTTCACATACTCCGCATAAGGTGTAAGTTTTTCCAATATTCCCGGCACTTTCGGGTAAATGTCGTCACTAAGATAAGTAGTATCTACACGAGGATATGTAGTCACCTTCTTTTCGTAAAGCGACTGTATATAACGCAGAGTTTCCTCTGCCGAGAATGCATATTTCTTGTTGCATTCCACCTGCAACGATGTCAAGTCAAACAAGCGAGGCGGTGCTTCCTTTCCTTTCTTTGTAGTAATGGAAGTAATGGTGAGCGGCGACGACTTAATCTGCTCTATCACAGCATTAGCCTCTTCCTCACTCTTGTATCGTCCCTTTGTGGAATTGAAAGTCGTGTTGCGGTAAAGTGTCTTTATTTCCCAGTAGTCTTCGGGGATAAAGTTCTCAATTTCGCGCTGACGATTAACGATAAGAGCCAGTGTGGGTGTCTGCACACGCCCTATCGACAGCACATTACGGTTTTGGGAATACTTGAGCGTATACAACCGCGTTGCATTCATTCCCAGAATCCAGTCTCCGATAGCTCTCGACAGTCCCGCATAGTACAAGGAGTCAAAATCCTCCTGCAGTTTCAGCGACTTGAACCCTTCGCGTATACTCTCGTCGGTAAGCGATGATATCCAAAGGCGTTTTACTGGCTTGTCGCACTTTGCCTTCTGCATTACCCAGCGCTGAATAAGTTCTCCTTCCTGGCCGGCATCACCGCAATTTATCACCTCATCGGCGCTCTTTATAAGTGTTTCTATAACATTAAACTGGCGTTTTATACCTTCATCGTCTATCAGCTTTATCCCGAAACGAGGAGGTATCATAGGCAAAGCTCCTAAGCTCCACATTTTCCAGCGCTCAGTGTAGTCATTAGGTTCTTTTAGGGTACAAAGATGTCCGAATGTCCATGTTACTTGATAGCCATTCCCCTCATAATAACCCTGATGACGGTCACTTGCGCCCAGAATCTGGGCTATATCCTTTGCTACGCTCGGTTTCTCTGTTATGCAAACTATCATCTTTGTGCAGTATTCTCATTTCGTTTTGCTTCGTCCCACAGCACATCCATTTCGTCAAGTGTCATTTCCTTAAGACGCTTGCCCTGCTCCTTGGACTTAGCCTCAACATAGTTGAAACGGCTTATGAATTTCTGATTGGTCTTTTCGAGCGCATTCTCGGGATTAACCCCATATTTTCTTGCTACATTCACTACACTGAAAAGCAAATCGCCAAACTCCTTTTCCACATCAACTGCATTGCCGTTCTTTATTTCGGTTTCAACTTCGGCAATTTCTTCCTTCACCTTATTCCACACCTCTTCAGGGCTGTCCCAGTCAAAGCCAACATTTGCTGTTTTCTCCTGCACTCGGAATGCCTTAATCAGCGCAGGCAACGCCGATGGAACTCCCGAAAGCACGGTCTTATTGCCGTCTTTTTCTTTCAGCTTAAGTTCCTCCCAGTTCTTCAGCACATCATCAGTGCCTTCAACTGCAGCAGTACCATATACATGAGGGTGTCTAAAAATAAGTTTCTTGGTCAAAGCATCGCACACATCGGCAATATCAAACCGCTGCTGCTCGTCGGCAATCCTAGAATAGAACAGCACATGAAGAAGCACATCTCCAAGTTCTTTCTTAATATCCTGGACATCGTCACGAATAAGCGCATCGGCCAATTCAAGCATCTCTTCAACCGAATTCGGTCGCAGACTCTCATTAGTCTGTTTAGCGTCCCACGGGCACTTAACCCTAAGAGTGTCCAGCACATCAAGAATTTCGCTGAACGCTCTTAACTTTTCTTCTTTGCTATGCGACATTTTCTAGCCGTTTTATTATTTGTTTCCTGCATTAAGGAACTCGATGAACTTCTCTACATCTTCGTCGTAGAAATATGGACCAGATGCAAGTTCTCCGTTCTCGTTAAGCACAGCATAATAAGGCTGAGAATTAGCATTGAACTTATGGCGTTGCAAGTAGCTCCAGCGGTCGCCATATGTTTCCAATTTCACTTGACGGCCATTTTCGTTCACATATATAGGTTCTGGAAGAGGACGCTTGTCATCAACCATTAGGGTAATGAACACGAAGTCCTTTTCTAACATATCCTTCACCTTAGTGTTGTTCAGCACTGCAGTTTCCATCTTGCGGCAGTTCACACAACCATATCCAGAGAAATCTATGAATGCAGGCTTGCCTTGCGCTTGAGCTGCCTTCATGCCCTCATCAAAGTCGTCATAATGAGCCATGCCCTCATCGTAAAGGTTAAAATCCTGGGTATACAACGGTGGAACGAATGCGCTCACGCTCTTCAATGGTGCGCCCCACAAGCCTGGCAACAAATATACCGAGAATGAAAGCGATACAAGAGCAAGGAAGAAACGGAACACACCGATGCCCTCGTTTTCGTCATCATGAGCAAAACGAATCTTGCCAAGCAAGTACAATCCAAGCAATGCAAATATTACTACCCATAGCGAAACGAACACCTCACGGTCAAGTATGTGCCAGCCATAAGCCAAATCGGCTACCGAAAGGAATTTCAAAGACAATGCCAGTTCGATGAATCCTAATGTTACCTTTACGGTGTTCATCCAACCTCCCGACTTTGGTACTTCTTTCAGCCATGATGGGAATATTGCAAACATTGTAAATGGAATAGCAAGTGCCAATGCAAAACCGAACATTCCCACTGCAGGGCCTGTGTAGTTACCAAGGTTAGCAGCTTCTACCAGTAATGTTCCTATGATAGGACCAGTACATGAGAATGATACTAGAGTAAGGGTGAAAGCCATAAAGAAGATACTCAACAGACCGGTTGTCTTCTCAGCCTTGCTGTCCATCTTGTTCGCCCATGAATCTGGAAGCTTTATGTCAAATGCTCCGAAGAAAGATATGGCAAACACTACCAGCATCAAGAAGAATATGATATTGAACACGGCGTTGGTCGACAAGGCGTTCAAGGCACTTGCTCCAAAGATCATAGTCACTGCAAGACCCAATATCAAGTATATAACTATTATGGATAGTCCATAAAGTATCGCATTAGTAATTGATTTTCTGCGCGAACCGCTTTTCTTCAAGAAGAAGCTCACTGTAAGAGGTATCATAGGCCAAACGCATGGAGTAAGCAATGCAAGCAATCCTCCAACAAATCCTCCTAGGAAAATAAGCCAAGAAGACAGCCCATCAATTGAAGCCTCATTTTCCTTCACTTCTACCGACGAGAAATCAACCGGCGCCCACAATTCGCTGCCACTAACGGCAACAGCAGGACTTGCGTTCACTTCTCCAGCAGAAGCCTTTCCGCTCTCAGCTGACGATGTTCCCGAGGTAAACTCAAATGGTTCTTTAGTAGGAGGCTGACAAGTGTTTGCGCTACAAACCATAAATTTCACATTTCCTGAAATTTTATAAGAATCTCCTGTAACATCAAACTTCTGAACTAGCGTTATGTCTTTTTCCCACCAGCCTAGCTTCATGTTCATTACCACATCCATTTCTTCATGAGCGGGACGGCTAGGAGTCAGTTCACCCACAAGTTCCACTCCTTCAAGCTTGTCCCAGATTACTTCTGTTGGCTGTATTCCGCTACCTTCTGGTGTTGTAAGTCCATAAATGTGCCAACCAGCATCTATTGTTGCCGAGAAAATCACCTCGCCAGACTTATCGCCAGTCATTTTCACTGAAGAATCCCAAGTCACGGGATTAATTATTTGCGCTGTCGCAGATAAAACCCCAACTACTGCTATCAGCAGCAGAAATGATAATTTTTTAATCATAAGTATTATTAAAATTAGCTATTATACGATTTAATTTTCCACAAAAGTACTGCCTATTGTTAATAGAGCTATTAAAATCATGCACAAAAATACTTAAAATTCCATTAATTTACCCTAACTTTACATTAATATTAATTCAGCCGTCCCGAAATAAGAATTTTATTTTTATCTTTGCGAGATAATTAATGCAGAACTATGATAAAGCGTGTAATCAACGAAGAACAGACTAAAAAGCTAAAGCAACTGATTGCCGATGCTAAAAACATTGTGATTACCTGTCACATGTCGCCCGACGGCGATGCTGTGGGGTCGTCTCTTGGTCTGATGCACGTTTTAAGGACCATGGGCAAATACACCAGCGTTGTAACCCCCGACATGGTCCCTGTATCATTGAACTTCCTGCCAGGAGTAAAAAGCATTGTCGTATACACTAGACAAGAATTGCTAGCCAAGCAGCTCGTAAAAGAAGCCGACTTGATAATATGCCTGGACTTCAACGCTTTGTACAGAATTGACCGTTTCGCGCCAGTAATAGGTCAAGCTAAGGCGACCAAAGTGATGATTGACCACCACCTTGATCCCGAAAACTTCACCGACCTTTGCATTTCCTACCCTCACATGTCTTCTACATGCGAACTGCTATACAATGCCATCGTGCTTACTGGAATGAAAAGGTTCTTGAACTACAACAGCGCAACTTGTATATACACCGGCATGATGACCGACACTGGCAATTTCACCTACAATTCCAACAATAGCGATTTGTACATCATCATAGCAGAGCTGCTTAAATATGGTATAGACAAGGACTATATATACAACACTGCAATGAACACATTCTCGGCCGACAGACTGAGACTGATGGGTTATGCCATGAGTGAAAAAATGGAAGTTTTCCCCGAAGTCGGAGGCGCTATCATTGAACTCACTCGCGAGGAATTGTATCGTTTCAACTACCAGAAAGGCGACACTGAAAGTCTGGTTAACAAACCGCTATCGATTCCTGGCATATACTGGTCAATATTCTTGCGTGAAGATGCCGATTATATCAAGGTTTCGGCTAGATCCACAGGAGACTTTGCCGTAAACGGATACTGCGAGCAGTATTTCAGCGGAGGAGGACACAAGAACGCTGCAGGAGGCGAATTCATTGGCACAATAGAAGATGCCAGAAAACAGGTTCTTCAAATCGTTGAAGACTTAAAAAGCAACAAACATTAAAAAACGACATATACATAATATGAAATTCAGATTATTAAGCATACTGCTAGGAAGCTTGGCTATAATGCCATTCACTTCTTGCGACGACGACAAGAGCTACGCCGACCTTCTGCGTGACGAGAGAAGAGCCGTAAACGCTTTCCTTGCCGAGCATCAGGTCATCAACGAGGTTCCTGAGGATACCGTTTTCATCACTGGTGAAGATGCTCCTTTCTACAGAATCGACCCCGACGGAAATGTGTACATGCAAGTCGTTGTTGCCGACAGCAAGGAGAATAGGCCTTCCGACAACGAACCTGTATATTTCCGATTCATGCGCATGGACTTGAACACATGGTACACAACCGGAGAAGAAAGATGGATAGGAAACTCAGAAAATATGATGTCCGACCCAACATACTTCCTTTACAACAACTACACGCTAGCATCATCGGCTTATTACGGATATGGGCTGCAACTGCCAATGAAGTTTGTGGGCATCAATTCCAAAGTGAATCTGGTCATTAAGTCGCAATATGGATTCACCGACGAGATTTCGTATGTAACACCTTATGTTTACTCCATAACTTACTATCCTAGCATGATAGGCGGTGGAAGCGAACAATAACAGAAATAACATAGAAAGCTAACAATATAAACGAATCGAACATGTCACTTATTAAATCTATTTCGGGTATTCGCGGTACAATTGGTGGAGCCGTAGGAGACGGCTTGACTCCGCTTGACATCGTGAAATTTACATCGGCTTATGCCACTTTTATCCGTAAGACTACAACTAAGACTTCTAATGTGATTGTCGTAGGACGCGACGCTCGTATCTCGGGCGAAATGGTAAACGACATCGTGGAAGGTACTTTGGTTGGATGCGGATTTGATGTGGTTAACATTGGTATGGCATCTACTCCTACTACCGAAATCGCCGTAGTTGAAGAAGACGCTTGCGGTGGTATCATCATCACAGCATCACACAACCCTAAGCAATGGAACGCGTTGAAGTTGCTTAACGAAAACGGTGAGTTCTTGAACGATGCACAGGGTAAAGAAGTTTTGCGTTTGGCTACAAACGACGAGTACAAGTATGCCAATGTGGAAAGACTTGGCCGTGTTTACACCAATACTACCTACGCTCGTCACCACATCAACAAGATTTTGGACCTTGACCTTGTAGATGTAAACGCTATCAAGAAAGCCAACTTTACAGTTGCTGTAGACGCAGTAAACTCTATCGGTGGTGTAATTATCCCGGAATTGCTTCATAAACTTGGTGTAGAAAATGTAATCGAGCTATACTGCGCTCCTACAGGTAACTTCGGTCACACTCCAGAGCCTGTCCCAGAAAACCTTACCGACATTTCTACACTTATGAAAGAAGGCAAGGCTGATGTCGGATTCGTTGTTGACCCCGATGTTGACCGTCTAGCTATCGTAATGGAAAATGGTGAGTTCTTCGTTGAAGAATACACTCTTGTTTCTATAGCCGACTATGTTCTTTCTCGCACTCCAGGCCCAACAGTTTCTAACCTTTCTTCATCTCGCGCACTAAGCGATGTAACTAAGGACTACAACTGCAGCTATTCAGCTTCAGCTGTAGGTGAAGTTAATGTTACTACCGAAATGAAACGCACAGGTGCAGTTATCGGTGGTGAAGGCAATGGCGGTGTAATCTACCCACCTGCACACTATGGCCGTGACGCGCTTGTAGGCGTTGCACTATTCTTGACTCACTTGGCTAAGAGCGGAAAGAAGGTTAGCGAACTTAAAGCTGGATATCCTCAATACAGCATCTCTAAGAGCAAGATTGAACTTACTCCAGACATTGATGTTGATGCTATACTTGATGCAATCAAGAAAAAATATGCCAACGAAAAGATTACCGATATCGACGGCGTTAAGATTGACTTCAAGGAAAGCTGGGTACACTTGCGCAAGAGTAACACTGAGCCGATTATTCGTATAATCGCCGAAGCTCACACAATGGAAGAAGCTGAAGAACTTTCTTCTCAAATCAAAAATGTTATTAAATCTCTATCATAACTTTCCTTTGATACATAGCAAGGGCTGCAACCTTAATGGATTGCAGCCCTTGTTTTATATTTGCATCAGCTATTATAGCACTTTGCCCCGAAGCACAGCAGTTACACTATCCTGATAGTCGGTGCGGATATATTTAACCGTTACACTGTCACCTATATTTGGACGCGCGAACTTGAAGTTTTCTTCCACATCGGGATATTCAAAACTCATGGTATCGCCTTCGGCAGTCATTACCACAAGACTGTTCATGGCACGATCTACGGCTACACCATACACGCTTTGTTCTTCGCCCCTACCCGAAGACTTCAAGTCATAAGGCGACACTGTAACCGAAGTACTATCCTCCAATACGCTTACTCCATTGCCCGACTGCGTTCCTCCGCAAGACGAAACGGCAACGACCAACATTGCCGATACGACATATTTAATAATTTTCTTCATACCCATACTTTTATTTCACAAAAGTATGAAAAATAAGGCGAAAACATCATTTTTCGAACATAAATTGCAAATACAAGCATCAAAACTTAAAAAAAATCAATTGTTTTTCCATTGCTTTATCAAATTATTCCTATCTTTACATATTAAATTGCCTTAGAAGTATACATTTGCATATTACAGGAATAGGCAACCATTACAATTGATATTAACTTACATTTTTATAGATATGTTAAAGAAATTTTTCAGCAATGTTTTAAGTACATTTGTAGGAGCCTGGCTAGCCCTTGCTGTATTCAGCGCAACAGCCGTAGTAATGAGCTTTGCAATTCTAGGCTCATTTGAAGGAAGCAGTTCAACCGCAACAGTTCAAGAAAACTCAGTGCTACACCTTAACATGATTGGCAACCTGAACGAACGACCAAGTGCCGACGACGCTTTGAACTCACTATTGGCACAAGGCGAAGACACTGGAACAAACTTGGAAACAGTGCTAAAAGCGATCTCTATCGCTAAAGACAACCAGAAGATAAAAGGTATCTTCATGGAATGCAACGCATGGAACGGAGGACTAGCTTCGCTTTATGAAGTACGCCAAGCAATACAGGACTTCAAGGAAAGCGGAAAATTCGTGATTACCTACGGACATGAAGGCATCATGCAAAGCGACTACTATGTTGCTTCTGTTTCCGACTCTATAATCCTTAACCCAGTGGGTATGGTTGACATTCATGGACTAAGTTCCTCTATCCCATTCTTCAAGAACCTGCTTGACAAAGTGGGCATTGAGATGCAGATTATCAGAGTAGGTACATTCAAGAGCGCTGTTGAACCTTATGTAGAAACACAAGCTAGCCCCGCTAACCGCATGGCAACTGAGGCTTACATGAAATCCATATGGAACAACATGTGTGACAGCATATCTGTTTCACGCAACATTCCAGTTGAAAAGCTTAATGGACTTGCCGACAACCTTATGGTTACTCAAACAGCTGAATATCTTGTAGAAAACAATATCGTTGACGGTTTGAACTACCGTTTTGAGGTAATGGACATGCTTAAAGAAAAGACTGGTCTTGGAAAGAATGACGATGTGAGACTGGTCAAGCCAGAACAGGTTCTTGCCCTTAAGACCGACATCATCAGTGCCGACAAGGTTGCTGTGGTATATGCAGTAGGTCAAATCGATGGCAACACCGAAGACGGCATTGATTCTAAAGCCCTAGCAAAAGATATTATCAATATTGCCAACGATGATGCTGTTAAAGCTGTTGTGCTTCGCGTGAACTCTCCTGGTGGTAGCGCATTCGGTTCAGAACAAATTTGGGCTGCGCTAGAAGAAGTTAAGAAGAAAGGCAAGCCATTTGCTGTATCTATGGGCGACCTAGCTGCATCAGGCGGCTACTACATCTCTTGTGGTGCCGACAGGATTTTCGCAGAACCTGTTACAATCACCGGTTCTATCGGCATTTTCGGCATGGTACCATGCTTTAAGGAACTGATGAACGATAAGCTAGGTGTCAACCTAAGCGTTATCAACACTAACGAAAACGGAAACTTCATAAGCGTTACCGAGCCAATGACTCCTATTCAACGAGCTGCAATGCAACGCATGATCAATGAAGGCTACGAGTTGTTCACATCTCGTTGCGCTACAGGACGCGGTATGGAACTTGACTCGCTTAAACTAATTGCTGAAGGACGCGTGTGGGACGGTATCACAGCCAAGAAGATTGGTCTTGTTGATGAATTCGGTAATTTGAACAATGCTATCGACTGGGTAGTTGAACAAGCTAAGATAGGTGAATACGCTATCGCTACATATCCTGAATCAGAATCTTCGTTCATGAAATACATTCGTGGCTACATGAAAGTTCAGATGAACAAGATGATCGCATCTGAAACTGGAGAGCTTTACAAATATCACGATGTCATCAACAGCGTTCTTAACCGTGACCATATACAGTGTCTTATGGAACCGGTTGAAATCAAATAAGAATATTATTTAACGCAAAAGAATACGCCATGTCCGCCGAATTAAAAAAAATACTGGCTAAAATCATACTCACGCCATGCTCATATATCTTCAAAAGCATAGTTGTGTTCAGGAACTTCCTGTTCAACACTGGAGTATTAAAGCAGCGTGAATTCAGCGTTCCTGTTGTGGTTGTTGGGAACCTTGCCGTTGGCGGAACCGGCAAGACTCCTCACACCGAATACATCGTCAGCAGGCTATGCATGCACTATAAAATGGCTGTACTAAGCCGTGGATATAAGCGCAAGACCCGAGGATTCGTTATGGCGACAAGCAACTTGTCCACCTACGATTTGGGAGACGAGCCATATCAGATTTACCGCAAGTTCGGATCATGTATTGATGTGGCTGTGTGCGAAAGCCGTGTGAAAGGCATAGAAAACCTTCTGGAAATCAATCCCGACATCAACATGATTGTTCTTGACGATGCCTTCCAGCACCGGTATGTCAAGCCTAAAGTATCGGTAGTTCTCACTGAATACCGAAAACTGCCATGCGACGACAAAATGCTGCCATTAGGCGAACTGCGTGAACCTAAGGAAGGATTGTCTAGAGCCGACATCGTTGTGGTAACCAAATGCCCTAGCGACATAAAGCCTATCGACATTAATGTGGTGAAGAAAAAGCTCAATCTGGCAAAATGGCAAAAGGTCTTCTTCTCTACATATAAATATAAGGATATTGCGCCTGTTTTCAGCGGAGAGACTTCCTATGTGCCCGACTTGAACTGGCTTGTAGCTAGCGACACAATCCTAGTGGTTACCGGTATCGCCAACCCTGTCCCTATGGTGAAATACCTTAAGCGATTCAACGCTAAGGTGAAAGTAATCCATTTCAGCGATCACCATAATTATTCTAGAGAGGACTTGAACTTCATACAAAAGACTTTTGAATACCTGCCTGGCGAACGCAAATTCATAGTTACTACCGAGAAAGATGCAGTGAGAATCATTAACAATGCTTATTTCCCGCACAATTTGCGCAAGCACATGTTCTATCTGCCTATCGAGGTTGAGTTCCTTCCTGGCGAAGATGATTTCATAAACACTATCATGACAAAAATGTCAAACGACAATCTCATGAAATAACAAATGATTATTCAAGCATAAACAAATATAAGTATATGGAAAAAGAAATGCTAGACTTGATTAAACAGACTGCCGCCTTCATTTCAGGTAAAATAAAGGATATGCCTAAGACTGCAATTATCCTAGGCACTGGTCTTGGCGAACTTGTTAACCACATCGACATAACAGACGAACTGGCTTACGAAGACATTCCGAACTTCCCTGTGTCTACGGTAGAAGGCCATAGCGGAAAACTAATTTTCGGTCAGCTAGGTAACAAGCGCATCATGGCTATGAAAGGCCGCTTCCATTTCTACGAAGGATACAACATGCAACTTGTCACATTCCCTGTGCGAGTAATGAAAGAACTTGGTATCACTACCCTATTCGTTTCCAATGCTGCTGGCGGAATGAACCCCGATTTCAAGATTGGCGACTTGATGATAATCACCGATCATATAAACTTGTTCCCTGAACATCCGCTACGCGGAAAGAACTTCGACGAGCTAGGCCCTCGCTTCCCCGACATGAGCGAAGCTTACTCACCCGAACTCATTGCCGATGCAAAGAAGGTAGCAGCCGAAAATGGTATACGCCTTGTTGAAGGAGTATATGTAGGGACTCAAGGACCTACTTTCGAGACTCCTGCCGAATATAGGTACTTCCACCGTATAGGAGGAGATGCTGTGGGCATGAGCACTGTTCCTGAAGTCATCGTAGCACGCCATAGCGGAATACGCTGCTTCGGCATGTCGGTAATCACCGACTTAGGTGTAGAAGGCATCGTAGAAAAAGTTTCTCACGAGGAAGTTCAGAAAGCCGCAGCTGCAGCCGAACCTAAGATGACCTTTATAATGAAAGAACTTATAAACAAGTTTGAAGAATGATAAACGAGACAGAAACCGAAATTTCCACATTAGGCGAATTTGGCTTAATCGAGCATATTACTAAAGGCATCGAACTTAAGAACGAGTCTTCAGTAAAAGGCATTGGCGACGACTGCGCTGTCCTTGACTACAAGAACAAGGAAACGCTTGTCACCACCGACCTGCTGCTTGAAGGCATTCATTTTGACCTCACATATACTCCGCTCAAGCATCTTGGCTACAAGGCTGCAGTAGTGAATTTCTCCGATGTCTATGCAATGAACGGCACGCCAAAACAGCTCACCGTATCGATAGGCGTTTCTAAGCGTTTCACTGTTGAGCATATCGAGCAGCTGTATGCAGGCATACGACTTGCATGCGAGAACTATGGCGTAGACCTTGTTGGAGGAGACACTTCCGCTTCGGTAACAGGACTGATAATAAGCGTTACTTGCATCGGAGAAGGTGATAAAGATAAGATTGTATACCGCAACGGAGCTAAGGACACCGACCTTATTTGCGTAAGCGGCGATTTAGGTTCAGCCTATATGGGACTGCAGTTGCTGGAACGCGAACGCTCAGTATCTCGCGACAGCAGCGATGACTTCCACCCTGCATTTGAAGGCAGAGAATACATTCTTGAACGCCAGCTTAAACCTGAAGCGCGCCAGGATATCATCGAAGCCCTGGCAAAAGCAGGCGTTAAGCCTACTGCAATGATGGATGTGAGCGACGGCCTGTCATCAGAACTTATGCACATCTGCAAGCAGAGCAATACCGGATGCCGCATTTATGAAGAGCGTATTCCTATCGACTATCAGACTGCCGTAATGGCCGAAGAGTTCAACATGAACCTTGTTACTGCAGCATTGAATGGAGGCGAGGACTACGAACTTGTTTTCACTGTACCATTGACCGACCATGAGAAAGTGGCAGCCATGAAAGATGTGAAAATAATAGGACGCATAACCAAGCCCGAACTAGGTTACTACATGGAAACCAGAGACGGTGCTGAAATGGAGCTTAAGGCGCAAGGCTGGCAAGCCCAATGGTAAAACAGTACTTGATTCTGCAACTTCACACAGAATGCAATACAACAAGAAAGCGACATATCCTAGGATATGTCGCTTAACTTTTATTTTCGTTCTTTAAATCAAAAAAGACTGCTTATTACTTCGCAGCTTTCTTACGATTACCATAACGGCTCATGAACTTATCTACACGACCAGCAGTGTCAACCAATTTTTGCTTACCAGTAAAGAATGGGTGAGATGAGCTAGTGATTTCAAGCTTCACCAATGGATAAGTTACGCCATCGATTTCAATAGTTTCCTTAGCAGCAACTGTTGAACGAGTGATGAATGTTTCACCGTTTGACATATCTTTGAATGCTACTTCGCGATAGTTTGATGGATGAATGTCTTTTTTCATTTCTATATTTCTTTTATTATTAATCAATTAATCATCATGCTGGTAAGTGCATGACTTCTGTAATGGCGTGCAAATTTACGAATACTTTTTCAAATACAAAAATTTTTCAGCCTTTTTGTCCAAAATTTAAATCCTTGAAGCGACTATTGTTCATAGGTTTGCCTACTAGTCTCCGTATTCTTCAAGATAGAGCTTGCACGCTTCTTCCAGTTCGGCATACCATTCTGCCCCGAATCTTCTTATAAGAGGTTCCTTAAGGAACTGGTATGCTCTCACGCCTTCTTTACGGCCTAGCACCTCGGCGCACTTGCATATTTTCCAACGATGGAAGTTCACGGCAGTAAATGTAGGATACTCCTTCAGCCTCAACGGATAGAGGTGACATGAGATAGGCTTGTAGAAATCAATCTTTCCCTCGCGGTAGAGTTTCTCAATGGCACAATAGCACATACCATTCTTGCCATAGCATGAGAACACGCAATTCTTGCCGTCTACAATCTGAGTGACAAGATCACCTTCCTCGTCGATATAGCCTACTCCCTTTTCTTTAATGACTTCTTGTGCCTTAGGCAGAAGTTCGTCCCACACTTCGGGAAGGATTCGCTTAAGCGTTTCATACTCTTCCTCGGTAATAGGAGCGCCCGCATCGCCTTCAATGCAGCACTCTCCCAGACACTTGTCGAGGTCACATATAAAGAAACGCTCTACAATATCCAAACTCACCAATGCATCTTGTATCTGCAACATAGTTACTTCTTCTTCCATCTTTTAACAATGATGCCATTCGCACTGCTTAATGCAAATGGCATCAATTATGTTATCATTTAATCTTTTCAAACAACATCTTACTGCTTGCCCGAAACAGCCACGCTTGCATCAATCTTGCGAACAAGGCCTTGAAGCACTGCGCCAGGACCTAGCTCTACAACTTCGGTCAAGCCATCGGCAACCATGCTTTGCACACTTTGAGTCCAGCGTACTGGAGCTGTCAATTGCGCAATAAGATTTGCCTTGATTTCGGCAGGATCGGTGTGAGGCTTTGCATCTACATTCTGATACACTGGGCACACTGGAGTTGCGAATTCAGCCTTTTCTATTGCAGCAGCAAGTTCTTCCTGTGCTGGTTGCATAAGTGGAGAGTGGAATGCTCCGCCCACTTTCAACTTCATTGCACGCTTAGCGCCTGCCTCAAGCAACAATGGGCAAACGGCATCAATTCCAGCAACAGTACCAGAGATTACCACTTGTCCAGGGCAGTTATAGTTAGCAGGTGCAACTACATCATCAACAGTTGCACATATTTCTTCAACTTTTTCGTTTGGCAATGCCAACACAGCAGCCATTGTAGAAGGTGTAACTTCACAAGCCTTCTGCATAGCCATTGCACGAGCAGCAACAAGTTTCAAGCCTTCTTCAAATGACAATGCGCCGGCTGCAACTAGTGCTGAAAATTCTCCTAATGAATGACCAGCTACCATATCTGGCTTGAATTCTTCGCCTAGCGTCTTTGCTAGAATTACTGAATGCAAGAAAATTGCTGGCTGTGTAACCTTTGTTTGGCGTAAATCTTCTTCTGTTCCTTCAAACATCAAGTCAGTGATACGGAAACCTAATATCTCATTAGCTTTCTCGAATAGGTCATGAGCCATCTGATTGTTTTCATACAGGTCCTTACCCATACCTACAAATTGAGCTCCTTGACCAGGAAATACAAATGCTTTCATCTTTTCTACCTTATTTATATAACTTTTCTATTTCAGCCGGCAAAGTTAGTAATTTTTTCCCACATTACACCCACCCCTTCTACTTTTATGGCATAGTTTTACCGATTTTGATTTCAAATGTGAGTTTTTTGATATATCTTTGCTAATTAAGAATAACAAATCTAATTTATACATACGACATGACAGCTAGTATACTAAATTTCTTGAATATCGGCACAGGAGAAATAATCATTATCGTTTTCGTTATCCTGCTTCTTTTCGGCGGAAAGAAAATTCCTGAACTGATGAAAGGCATCGGCAAGGGCGTGCGCAGCTTCAAGAAAGGCATGAACGAGATTGAGGACGAAATCAACAAGCCTGTTGAAGAAGACAAGACCGACAACAAGAAATAATTTTTCAAGAAACATCATTAATGCGGCATAGGACTACTCATCAAAGCCCTATGCTTGCTCATTAACTACATACGGCAAAAATAATGGAAAAGGGCAAACTGGAAGAGATGTCTTTCTGGGATCATGTGGACGAACTGCGCAGCACGCTGCTCAAGATAGGCGGCGTACTTGTAGGGTTTGCTGTGGTCTTCTTCATTTTCATGCCCGACATTTTCGATAGTGTCATTCTTGCGCCTTGCCGAGGTGATTTCATTCTATACAGGCTCTTCGAGAAAATCACTACAGGCATTCCGGGACTACCACAATTTAGCACCGAGGGATTTCATGTTGATCTTATCAATATCCAACTGGCATCGCAATTCTTCATTCACATGACCACATCTTTCTGGCTTGCACTGGTATTTGCATTCCCGGTTGTGATATGGCTGCTGTGGAACTTCATTAAGCCTGCCTTGTATGAGAACGAGCGAAAAGGCAGCGAGAAAGCCTTCATTTTCGGCATCATAATGTTCTTTGTAGGCGTAGCAGTGGGATACTTCGTCGTATTTCCCGTAACATTGCGATTCTTGGCCGAATACAAAGTGAGCGACATGATTCCTAATCAAATATCGTTGGACTCCTATATGGATAATTTCCTGCTGCTCATTTTCATTATGGGGCTGGTATTTGAATTGCCACTTGTGGCATGGCTACTCGGAAAAATGGGATTCCTTCACCGCGAATTCTTTGCAAGATACCGACGCCACGCCATTGTTGCGCTGCTGGCGCTTGCGGCATTCATTACGCCTACAGGCGACCCCTTCACTCTCACAATAGTATTCCTGCCACTCTATCTGCTATATGAAATGAGCGCTTACTTCGTGAGCCCCACCCCGCAAGAATCCGAGGAATAGCATAAAGACTACAGATACTAAAAAATGCGACAGCTTAGCCAGCTATCGCATTTTCTTTTTTCATGCATATTCTTAGCGTATGAAATTAGTCTTTATCTGCGCTTCGGGCGTAGGAGTTTCAATTCCGGCAGCCTTCCCAGCCTCTATGCACTTAAGCAACCACGCCATATTGTGCCCCAAAGTGCGCATGGTCTGCATGCCTTCTACATCTTGAATCACCTCCTCAGGAGTGTTTCCATGCACCTGGTTCCAATACTGAGAAGAAACCACTGGCATGTTGCGTATCAGAAAATACTTGTTCAATTCGTCAAATGTTGCCGAAGCTCCTCCACGACGGCAACTCACCACTGCTGCTGCAGGTTTGAACTCAAGCGCTTTCTTTCCCGAATAGAATGCACGGTCCATAAACGATATCATTGCGCCATTGGCACTCGCAAAGTGCACAGGAGCGCCAAACACAAACGCATCGCAATCCTTTGCTTCTTCCACAAACACATTCACCACATCTTCTATGGCGCAACGGCCTTCAGCGCTACAATTGCCACAAGACAGGCAACTGGATATCGGCTTGATTCCTATCCAAAAATTCTTAGTTTCTACGCCATCGGCATTCAACGCCTTCGCCACTTCTTGAAGCGCCGTATATGTACAGCCTTCATGGTGTGGGCTACCATTAACAAGCATCACTTTCATGTTATTATTTTTATCATTTAATTTCCTTAAAAACATCTTGTACCACTAGGCCCGACAATGTGAATCCGAAGATTGCAGTAATATGCACCAGCGATCCGTTTATCTGCGCCTTTGACGCGTCCCATGTACTTGAGCTGTCACATTCCTGCACATCGCCTAGATTTTCCAACAGCTCATCGCTATACACGCACTTGAACTTTCGTTTAGGAAACAGTTTTTCTCGCTTGAATTTCCTGCGCAATGCAGCTCCTAACGGACAGCCCTTCACTTCCCAGAATTCAGCGACCTTCACCCGCATAGGATCAAGTTTAAGAGCAGCTCCCATTGAAGAGTAAAGTTTAACGCCTTTTCCCGTAGCTTCAAGTATGAGATGAGCCTTATCCTTCAGGCTGTCAATCGCATCTATCACATAATCGTAGCTTTCCAAATTGAATGACTCACTGCTTTCCTCATTATAGACATCTTGCAGCGCGTTGATTTCGGCATCGGGATTTATTTCCTGCAAACGCTCCTTCAGCACTTCCACCTTGGGACGACCCACAGTGCGCGTTGTAGCCATCAACTGGCGGTTGATATTGGTAATGCTCACGCAATCGCTATCCACAATAGTAAGATGACGAATGCCCGAACGCACAAGCCCCTCGGCACACCAGCTTCCCACTCCACCTACGCCGAACACGATTACACGCTTCTGCGCAAGAGTCTTCATTGCTTCGGCGCCAAGCAGCCGTTCTCCTCTGTTGAAAATATCATTAATCATGATACAAAAATACTAATTTTCAGGAGTATAAAAAAGAAAAAATTGCTTATCTCACGACAAGCAATTTGTTAACCTTAAAATCTAATACCATGAAAAACACACTGCAAAAATACGGAAATTATACAATACCATACAAGCAAAATGATTAAGAGTTTCCATTTATTAACTTTATTTAGGCAATGCCATTTTTTTCTAGTATCTTTGCATCAAACATTTAACGCAAAAAAATCAATGGAAATAATAATGCTATTCATAGGTCTGGCAATGCTTCTTGCCGGAGCAAATTATCTTGTAGAATCTTCGGTTGCTATTGCCCAACGAGCTAAGCTGTCAAATTTCATCATAGGCCTCACAATTGTGGGCATAGGCACTTCTTCTCCTGAAATGCTCATTTCTGTATCTTCTGCCTTGCAAGGACACGGCGACATGTCACTCGGCAATGTCGTAGGCTCCAACATCTGCAACATTCTACTTATCTTGGGGCTTACTGCAGCTATTTCTCCTTTCAAAATTGAGCGCAACACCCTTAAAAGGGATATTCCTTTCAATATATTCACCTCGCTGTTCCTCATCCTTCTATGTCTGGACAGCATTATATTCAGCAGCACTAATTCGTTATCACGCATTGATGGCTTCATCTTGATATGTGCTTTTGCCGGATACATGTGGTATACGCTTAAGACAAACAAGACTCCCGAAGAATACGAAGAATCTGCAAGCAGTTCTTTGTCGGGCAAGCCGTTATGGATTACACTCTCAGTCGTAGCAGTTTCACTAGGAGTTCTTCTAGCTGGCGGTCAGATTTTCCTTGACTCAACAGTAGCGCTGGCTCGTCAATGGGGAATGAGCGAAGCCGTAATCTCACTTACAATTGTAGCTGTGGGCACATCTTTGCCCGAACTTGTCACTAGCATTATTGCCGCAGTAAAAGGAAATGCCCAGTTGGCGCTAGGTAATGCACTTGGTTCTTGCATTTTCAATGCGTTGCTTATTATAGGATTATCTTCAGCAATTTCTCCTTTTGAAATCATAGGATTCAATATCGCCGATTTCATTATGCTCATTTCATCGGCGATACTTGTATATTTCACAGCATTCACCCTAGGCAAGTGCAAAGTAGACAGAGCCGAAGGAATCATCTTCGTAATCATCTACGCAGCATATACTGCATACCTGCTTCTTCAATAACACAAAAAAGTGCAAAGAACTGAATTCAATCCTTTGCACATCGTACGCCCATGGAGGGTCGAACTCCAATCGAAGGAACCGGAATCCTTTATTCTATCCATTGAACTATGGGCGCATATTGGGAAAATCCCTAAAAATCCTTATTTGGATTGGCAAAAGTAATAAAGAATTTGTAGTTTTGCAACTTAGAGGCGATTGTCATATCGCTTTTGAATCGTTTTAAACGACATTTAAGAATCAGGATATGAATGTAAGAATAGAGGAAAGCTGGAAACAGGCTCTTGCCAATGAGTGGGATAAGGAATATTTCATGAAGTTGACCGATTTCATACGCAAGGAATATGCCACATCTCAAATTTTCCCTCCTGCAAGGGAAATCTTCGCAGCATTCGATGCCACTCCTTTTGACGAAGTGAAAGTGGTCATTATAGGACAAGACCCCTATCACGATGTAAATCAAGCTAACGGACTATGCTTCTCGGTGCGTGACGGCATTCCTTTTCCTCCATCTCTGCTAAATATTTTCAAGGAAATTCAAAACGATCTAGGCAAGGCTATTCCTGCAAGCGGAGACTTGAGCCGCTGGGCCAAACAGGGCGTGCTGCTTCTTAACTCCACTCTCACGGTAAAGGCTCATTGCGCTGGCTCTCACCAAAACAAAGGGTGGGAACAGTTCACCGATGAAGTGATTCTGCAACTGGCACAACAGAAGGAGAATCTAGTATTCATTCTATGGGGAGCCTACGCTATCAAGAAGGGTGCTTTTATCAATCGCATGAAGCATCTTGTTCTCACATCGCCTCACCCTTCGCCACTGAGCGCGTACCGTGGATTCTTCGGCAACAAGCACTTCTCTACCGCCAATGAATATTTGATTAAGCACGGCAAAACGCCTGTGGAATGGTAGGACTCAAACGATAGCTGTTATGGAATTTAAAGGCTTACGCATATTAATACTGGTACTTTTGGCGGCAATACTGCCTGCAAAAGCACAGATTGCCGAGGACGACACACGCACTCAAGTGGCCGATTCCCGCTTCAAATCATTGCAAGTGAAGCTTGACGGGAACGATTACTTTCCTCCTATCATCACTTTGAACGGCGACGACAGGATAAAGATATCTTTTGATGAATTAAGCGACGAGCGTTCCTACCTACGATACAGCGTGATACATTGCAATGCCGACTGGACTCCAAGCGACCTCGTGGAAAGCGAATATCTTGACGGATTCAACTACGCCGACATCGTTGACTACAAATTTTCTATCGGAACATTATGCCACTATGTGCATTATTCTTTCTCTTTGCCTAATGATGACATCAAATTCCTGGTATCGGGGAACTATCTGGTGAAAATATACTCTGAAGACGAACCGGAAACCACACTGCTGCAAGCTCGTTTCTATGTATGCGAAAATGCTGTCTCGGTAGGGACATCGGTCACTAGCCGCACCGACATTGACTATAACCGGGAGCATCAGCAAGTTTCGTTTGTGGTAGACACCAAAGATTACAGCATTCGCAACATGTACAGCGACATCAAGGCTTATGTATCACAGAACGGTCGCCTCGACAACGAAGCGTTTATCAACAGTCCGCTGATGGTTGCAGGAAAACGAATCACATACAACAAAGACAAACGGCTCATCTTCGAAGCCGGAAACGAATACCGCCGTATTGAAACCGTGACTCAACACGGAATCTCCATGGGAGTAGAACGCATGGAATACCATCACCCCTACTACCACGCAAGACTGCACACCGACTTTATGAGAGCCGAGGAAAGCTACATTTATGACCAGACTCAGCTAGGCCGGTTCACCATTCGCAGCAGTGAGGCTAATGACTCCGACAATGGGGCTGAATATATCATCACACACTTCACTCTGGATACTGGCGGCAAACTTGAAAGCGGCAGCATCTATCTGGAAGGCGAGTTCACAAATCACCTGTTCACGCCTGCCACCATGATGAAATACGATCCCTCAACGGGACTTTATACAGCCGATCTGATGCTAAAACAAGGCGCATACAACTACCAGTACCTTTATGTGCCAGAAGGCAGCAGCAAAGGACACTCTTCTATTGACGGCAACAAGTTCCAGACGGTAAACGAGTATCTAGTAAAAGTATACCATCGCGATCCAGCTTCACGCTACGACCGCTTCATAGGCTTCGGCATCGCCTTCTCAGGAAAGTAAAAGAAGCTTTATACCCTGTAAGCCTTTCGCTTAGGCTTAGAACGGATATCCGATTGCTATGTGGAAGGCTAAGCTTTTCTTGAAGGATTTCATGTTGTAATAGCCTTTTTTGCCTGTATCATAAGGCGCATGTATACCTATACCCAAGTCGCCTCTTATCACTAGCATTTCCATATCAAAGCGTAAGCCTGCACCTGTTCCCACAGCCAATTCCTTGAAGAAATTGCCTTCGCCCAAAGCTCCGCCAGGGCGTGAGCTGTCCTTTTTCAATAGCCATATATTTCCTGTATCAAGGAACAATGCTCCATGAAGATAGCCCACTATAGGGAAACGCAATTCTGTATTGAACTCAAACTTGAATGTACCGGTCTGATCATAGTATCCGTTCTTAACCGTAGATGCAGGGCGATAACTGCCAGGACCTACCGAGCGCACTGCAAATGCACGCAACGAGTTGGCTCCTCCTATATAGAACTGCTCGCTATAAGGTACTTGAGTAGAATTTCCATAGGCATGAGCCGCTCCGGCAAACACACGGAACACAAGCCATTGCTTGGAATTCACTCCATGATACAAACGGCAAGAATACACTAGCTGTGACTGCGCCTTGACAAATTGAGAGAAAGGCGTACCGAAAAGTTCCTTTTCACCCTTCCTGCCTGCCAAGCTCCATATTCCGGCAAACACATTACCGGCCTCCATCAGGCTTGACGACCAAACAAGTGTATTATTCTTATCTATCTTCTTGTCATAAGTGTAGCTATAGCTCATCATTGGAATGAACTGGTCGCGGAAGCTCAACGCCACAGCCGGGTTTTCTGCCATAGCCTCGTCAAAGGCTTCGGTTGTGGTGAGCATCTTTGTGTATGTAAGCTTAAACGGAGTAAATTCATTCAACGAATTACGGTTGGCATGCCATTCCCAACTAAATCCCAATCCAAACTGCACCATTTTGAAATAATTAGGACGATTAAGCAAATCACCCGACAACGAGATTCTGGTCCAGTTCATATACCGGCGACTTCGGTCAATGAACTTCGGTGCAAGAAGACGAGGGAACGACAGAGTTGATTTCAGTCCGAACTCATAGGAATTGAACGCTGCCGAACGCCGCTCACTGCTTCCCTTGCCCGTTTGCCATTCATAACCAGCCGTAAGCTGAGTAGTAAGCTGTTCTCCTCCACCGAAAATATTCTTATGTGTAAGCGATGCTACAAGTGCCGGTCCTATGTAGCTATTGGATTTCGATGTAGCCTGCAACTCAATAGAGGCTTCCATTGGGCGGTCAAGCGTACAGTTCACACTCACATCAAGAGTATCTTTGCCATTTAATGAATCCAGAGGAGTAACATTTATATTAACTGCGCTGAATATACCCATTCGCGAGAGATTTAACTGAGTCTGGTCAATATCTCTCACCCTTATTTCCCGTCCTTTCCTGAATCGCAAGCACGAAGGTATCAAGTTATCATTCAGATTTATGGGCATCATCTTTATCACTGTACCCCTACGCGTCTCTAATGTGTCGGGCGTACCGCGTCCCATACTTCGATTCACAGTCGTTACAACATTGCCCACATAGTACTTTTTAAGTGCAGCAGGATTAATATTGTCGGCTAGTATCATGCGCAGAGCCACCTGCCCCCTTGTTATTGTAGTATCGGCAAGATATTCAATGAATTCGGGACGGAAATAATAATAACCTGCATTTCTCAATCGTGCACTGATATTTTCACGGACGGCACTCAATGAATCGGTAATATAGCGTTCACCCTCTTTCAAGTACATGCTTCTACGCGCCAACGAATCAATAGAACGCTCCAGTTCGCTTGTCCCTCCTGTATATTCAATGCTAGACAGTTTATATGGCTGTCCCAGTTCCACAAAATAAGACAATTTCGCCTTGCGGCTATCCACATTCTTCTTTATAAGTTCATATCGTGCAGAACCCGAGAAATATCCATGATTGTCAAGGATAGACTTAATCATTTCCACACGCAGAGCAGGATTCACATCATCTATCACTACAGGCTGTTCCACCAGTTTGTCATAAATCCAGCCTTTAATTCCCTTGCTGTTTTCATTCCAGTGATTGTATACCCACAATCCCACAGGAAAAGGTGTGCGGAAATATGGCGAATACAAACTGTTGTTCGGCTTTACATTTATAGCGTCAAACAGGTATTCGTCCACCTCACTTGGCACTTCCTCCCCTTTTTCTGGCGTTACCTTAAAATTCTTCACGCCATTGTAAAGAAGTTCGTCGGGTGCCAGTCGCTTAGTAGTAGAACATGACGATACAGCTATCGCTACTACCGCAACAACTAGGGATAATATTATATTTTTCACTCTCATCATTTCTTGTTGATATCTTTATTCAGAACAGGCGCTTCCTCTAGTTTTATCACCGTGTCCTGCTTTACATTCTTATTTTGATATTCTCCCCTCTTCCTACGGCCGAAACGGAAGAAATTCTTCAATGAAGAAATCTTGCGTTTCATCACAAATGCACCTCCAGTTTCGGTTACTTCACCTTCCAAGATACTTTCATAACCGGTATGGCGGAACAGCTTCACCGACATGCTACCGCTCTGGTTAAGCATATACACGAATGAAATGTCATTAAGAAGCGAGTTGGCAAAATTATCATCGGTATCGCCGCCAGGGTTATAGCTACCGCCCACAACAATCTTGAAACGGTCGTTGAACAGCGACTTGGATATCTTATAGGAATATGATGTGGACTTAGCCGCATCTTCGCCTTTACCATACTGGTTGACACCAAATGTCAAGTCAACTCCCTTAATTGTGTTGGCTGCCCAGCGGTTAATCTGAGAGTTCAGGAACGAATACAACGGATTGCCAGAAGTATTGGCAGTAGTACCCATTCCTGTATAGGTTCCGTACAGAAGCATATTTATCGCTTGGCTTGAGCGTTGCGATGGCGACATTGACAGCAATTCATTCTGCACAGTCACATCTTCGTTTGTACTCAAGTCAAACTCCAGATTCATATTGCTCAAAGTATTGGTTATATTAAGCGAAACCAAGAAATTTATCAGTCGGGAATCCTGTCCTTCTTGAGAAACAGAAGCCTTCATCGTATCCACGGCCTTGATATTAAGCACCGGATTCATCACATCGCCTGTCCATGCCACATAGCTGCCGCTAGTGAAGTCAAACAATTTTTCGGACAATAGCGGAGGAGTGTACTTCACAAAACCGTTCTCAAGCGTATACTGTCCTACCAGACGCATATCCCCTAGCGAGGTTTGAGAATAATTAAGCACACCGCTTCCTTCTATCACCACACGGTCATTACCGTTAGGCGACAGATAAACATTAAGTTTTGAGCCTTGCTGTATATTAAGTTTTGCATTCAATGCATAGCTTGATGTTGTAGCCCTGGCAGCTATCGTATCGGCTTCCATCTCGGCTGTATCGGCAAAGCTAACGAACTTAACCATATTTTCATCGGTCTGTGTAGCGATTGTGGACACATCGGTAGACATTACATAAGTAAGGTTTGTTGCAGGCAATAAGGTGAGCGACGCATCTACATTCATATCGTTCATTGAACCTTTCACAGTTGCATCAACATTGGCATATCCCTTTCCGAACACTTCCATTTTACGCTGTTGCTTGCTGTTCACAAATTCCACATTACGGCCACTAAGTTTCAAATCCACTTTCGGATTATCCATTGGAAGCATATTCACATAACCGTTTACATTTATGGCGTTCTTGTTGCTTCCCTGTATCTTGAATCCGTCAAATCTTACAAGGCTTGAGTCTACTGGTATTCTATCACTTGACAATGTCAATCGAGAACCGAATAGCGGCATACTTATCTCGGCATCGGAACACTGAACATATCCGTTCATTATCGGCTCGGTCAAGCTGCCCACCACATTCATGTTTCCGTTAAGAGTTCCGCCCAGTTTTGCCATATCGCCTGGGATAAACGGATTGGCAATTCTTAACGGGAAACTGTCAAGACCTAGTGTCAACCGGAAAGGATTCTTTGATGTAGTATCATTCAATGCGCCCTCGGCAAATATTGTACGCCTGCCATCTACATCAAATGCCGATTTCAACCTTATATAATTCTTCACAGGATCCAGCTCCATGCCTACCTTGAAGTCAAAATCACCCACCATCTTACGATTATACTTGAAATCCTTCATTCGGGCAATTCCACCTCCCCACACATGCTCTCCGTCAAACTTCAGTTTCACATCAGAGCTCAGCATACCGCTCATAGGAGGCATAAACGGAGACACTCTGAGCCATTCCGAAATCTGCACACCTCCCATAGAGAATATAACATCTTCTTGTCCATGATTGGCATGATCATGCTTAGTGCGCAACGACACGAAACTAGAATCGCTCTTCAGGCTCAAATTAGCGTCAAAATGCTTATCTATATAATTGAATGCTATCAAGTTGCCTTCATTCACATTCCATTTACGATATCCTATAATAGGCTCTTTCGGGAAGAAATTCACATTCACAGCTGTATCTCCCAAGAATGCGTTCAACCCCATTCTGAATCCCATCTCACCGCGTATATTCTGCTGTTCAAGCAACATTCCTAGAGCATTACCCCTCACACCGCCTTTAAGCGTAACATTGGCAAACTCGTCATTTGTTCCCGGACGGCTGCCGGCATGAACATTATACGACAGATATTTGTTCCTTTGACTCACAAGCATATCCAGCGTATCTATCTTCATGTTAAACGCCTCAAGTCTTTGTGCACGGCCTTTCATGTATATAGTAGAATCGTTCACAAGGTCCATGCTCATGTTCTTCATTTTTATGCCATAGGATTTCAACGCCTGCTGAACAAGATTATTCCGTCCTATACGCAATTCGCACACCATAGGAGGAAGTGTCTGCTGCAGCGTGTCCACATCTAGATACTTGTTATTTACTTCATAGTCTATGATTTCCTGGCACTTTGACACCCTAGCCATTAGCGTGTCAAGACTCACAGGTGTATTGAAATTTACAAACAAGTCTTCTTCATAGGCATATACCGACATGCTGTCTCGAGAACTTGCAACCGATACAACGACGGCCGGTGTGCTATATCTCGCATCGGGAAGTACCCAATCAAAATCCTTCAGATTCAAATCGGCTTCATAAGCATCGTTTTCCAAGTCGATTGTTCCGTATGCGGCTATCTTGCCTTTTCCTTTGGATACAGTTTCCGACAAACTCATAGCTTTCAGGTCAAGATTGCTTACCACTCCGTCCACTCCAAACTCATAGTAATCCTTGTTAAGCATGCACGATAGTGTCATGTCCATGGCACAGTTTGAGTTTTTCGAACCAACATCAAGACTCATATAGCCATTCTCCAACTGGGCAATAGCTCTAACATCGCTATACAGTTTATTATCATAAGTTAGCCTGTCCAGGATAATACTTGCATCGAGTTTTGTATTCAAATCATAAATATCATAACCCGAACCTTTTGCTTGTGCTTTAACTGTGATATCCTTCAATCCCGACATCGGCATTATAGCCTGTAGGGGGAACGAATCCAGTTCAATCTCGGCAGAATACACCTTTGCTCTGCCGTCCCACACTCCCTGCATTACAAAATCGCCGTTGTCCATACGCAATGCCATTGAGGCATCGGCATTATTAGGTGCATAAGCCACATGACCTCCCAATGTCATGCTAGGGATATCCAGTTGCTTATACATTGCTGTATCACTCAGCATTATAGGCTTCACAAAGTTCATGTTCTTGAAATCGCCCGCGAAGTCCACATTGGCAGCCAACGACTCGACATTCATCACATTACGCACACTTCCGTCGGCCTTAATTGCAATATATTCAGGCAATTCTAGCAAAGCTTTCTTCAAATCAAGTTTCTTGGAAGAGCCCTCAATTTGCACCACCATCTTCATAGGATTATATTGAGGCACATTCTTGAGCATAGGCCATAGAGCCGGATACATTCTGCCTATTTCACCCACACCCACCGATGCGCTCAAGTCCATATCCATAGGGATTTCGGTATCAGCCGAGAAGTCAGCCCCCACTGCTCCGTCAAGCAATATTCTGGACTGCATTGTTTCCAGCCTTATATCATCGGCTCTTATCTCATCCTTATTCATCGACAGCGTGCCACTGCCCGAAGTAAGCAGAATGCCACACCTTTCAAGTGCAGTCAATTGCGACAATGTAAGTTTTATATCAGTACCACGATTGTATAAACTGTCTATCGCAATATTTATATCCGACAGCTCCATATAATTCATATCCAGTCCCTCAACCGGTTCAGCTCCAGCCATTGCGTAAACTGCATGAGAGTTGTTCAGCCTCAAGGCCTCGGCTTTCACCGTCCACAGCAATGTATCGGTTGGTGTTTCCAATGTCGTACTGTCCACAGGAGTCACTATATCAAGCGAATCGTTTGGCACAGGATACTTATAATCGACATCGGCACGATCCACTCCTATGTATTTAATGCCCACATTGCGAGAACCTAAATCTATCACGCCACCATTCAATGCAGCCTGACCGATTCTTGCATCAAGGTTCTGAATAACTGGCAGCATCTGCATATTGAAATCCACATTATCCAGTTGGAACTTACCTATCTTCACAAGCCAGTCTATCATGGCTGCAGTATCGACAGGTACAGTATCTGCCTTGCTCGGTCCCATAAGCATTCTCACTTTTCCGCCATTCAGATGAGCTGCTCCTAGATTTATCTCGCTGTCCTTAAGCCGCACATCGGAATCGGCAAGGCGGAACTTGTCTATTCTTGCCGCAAGCGACAGCGAAGAATCGGCACTCTCCATATTGTACACCACTTCTTCAAGTTCAACGCTGCGGATATCTATTTTCAGTTTCAATAAGGAACCTATTCTCACATCGGCCACAGCCTTTCCGGCATAGGCCATAGTATCGCCTTTTTCATCAAGGACAAGAACATCTTCTACGCTCAAGTCCAACGGGAACTCAAGCAATATGCGCCCCACATTCATCTTTAAAGATGTATTCTTATTCACATAATAGGTGGCTATATTCTTGACACCTTCTTGTATAGCGGGTATATACAACAAGCACGGAACGATTATCACTATAGCGAATATCACTCCTGCAATCCACGCTACTATGCGCCTTAAGCTATTTCGTTTCCCCTTAATCTGCTGCATTACGACTTGTTTCCGTTTTTATCTTCAGTAGACAATATAGCATACATCTTTGGCAAGAAAAGACACTTCATGAACAACGCTCCAAGGCATGCTCCTGCCAGATTGGCAACAAGGTCGGCAACACTTGCCGTACGCCCTAGCCCCATCTGGTCCTGAAGATATTCCATAAGAGCACTATAGGCAAACGCTACAACCACACTCGCTAGCGTTACTGCCTTTCCTGCCTTTCCGCATTTCCTGAATTTGACCGCATCAAAGAGCAGTACCGCTACAAGCGTAAAATACATTATGGCATGTATCACCTTATCTGCCCCCTCAAACAGCGGAATCATGCTAGCATCAAAAGGGTCGCCGTCAAGCGATACATAGGCTATTGTGACAACTATTGCCATAGTCATCAATCCTGCCGGTACTTTCCTTATTATCTTGTCAATAAACATTTGTCCAAATATATTATGCAAAGGTAACATTTCTACTCCTATTCTACAAAATAACATTAATACTTTAGATATTCCGCCAAATAATTTCTAACTTTGTAGAAAATTACATTTTTAGCTATAAATTTTAAAGCAAAATTCACAAACGAGCAACAATATGTCAAAAAATACGACTTTCGGGTCAAAATTCGGTCTTATCGCAGCTACTGTTGGTTCTGCTGTAGGTTTGGGTAATGTGTGGAGATTTCCAAGTTTGGCACAAGAGAATGGCGGGGGTGCATTTCTTCTGGTCTACATCTGCTGTATTTTCATTCTTGGCATTCCGGTTATGCTAGCCGAATTTTCCCTTGGGCGTGCAGGCGGATCGGACGCCGTTGGATCATTCAAGAACCTCACTCCCAACAAAAAATGGTGGATTGCCGGCTGTTTCGGGCTGCTAGCTTCCTACCTCATTCTCATGTTCTATATGGTTGTTGCCGGGTGGACAGTTGAATACCTGTGGGGATCAATATCGGGCAGCCTATATGAAGGGATTAGTTCACAAGCTGTTACCGACGGCACTTTCTTCACTGGCAAAATGCAGGAAATGATACTAAGCAACAATGCGCCTTTATTGTGGACATTCGTCATGATTGTAATTAATCTTGTGATTCTGCTCAAGGGTGTAAAGAAAGGCATCGAAAAGATTTCCAACATTCTTATGCCTCTGCTTTTCCTTATCCTGCTCATTTTCTGTGCAGTGTCGCTATCATTACCTAACGCTTCAGAAGGTCTTAAGTTCTTCCTTATGCCCGACTTCAGTAAAATCACTACCGATGTCATCGTGGCTGCATTGGGACAAGCTTTCTTCTCCCTAAGTTTGGGTATGGGCATACTTGTCACCTATTCATCTTATTTCCCTAAAGACACTAAGATGGTGCGCACTTCTATCACCATCACCATTCTGGACTTTAGTGTTTCCGTTCTTATGGGATTCATAATTTTCCCGGCTGTAGTGAGCTTCGGCATCAATGGCAGCGAAAGCGTGGCAGGTATGACACTGGTTTTCGTTACACTGCCCGAAATATTCTCGCAAATGGCTGGCACTCAATTGTGGTCGGTTCTATTCTTCCTGCTTCTAAGCGTTGCAGCTCTCACTTCCACAATCTCAATTTCCGAGGTAGCGATTGCATTCGCTCACGACCGCTTCAATATTTCACGAAAGAAAGCTTGCTACATAGTTCTGCTACCGATGTTCGTATTCAGCACCGTATGCTCTTTATCGCTATGCGGTTACGACATGCTCCAAGTTGCAGGAATGCCTCTGTTTGATGCACTGGACAAATTCACATCAAATATGATTCTGCCTGTAAGTGCGTTCCTTATCTGCATCTATGTAGGATGGGTGCTCCCAAAGAATTTCCTCAAGAACGAGCTTACCAATAACGGAACATTCCGCTCGCTGGCGACTCCTGTTGTTCTGTTCCTGATTAAATTCATCTGCCCTGTATTAGTGGCACTGATATTCTTCGGAAACTTCACCTAATCTTTGCAGGCGATGAAAAGAAGGCTTAACGAACTGCTATCCATTTCTCGCAATGAAAGAACCGGACTTCTATTCATCATTGCCATCATAGGTATAATCGTAGCTGTAAAATGGCTTTTTCCACACACTCCGTCGGCCTCAACTCAAGATAGCAGCCAAGCGGCAATGGAGCTAATGACAGCAGCCGATACGGTTAAAGCCGAAAAGAAACAGAAGAAGAAAAATACCAAGCAGAAAAAAAACGACCAAGATAATGAAATACTCACGGTATCTCATCTTGAAGAAATAAAACAATACTGAATTTTAAACAAAAAAAACTCAACTTAATAATATATGTCGGAAAGAGCACAATTTGCAACAAAAATGGGAGTCATTGCCGCATCGGTTGGCTCAGCTGTAGGACTTGGAAACATTTGGCGTTTCCCATACGAAGCAGGTATGCACGGAGGGGGCGCATTCATCTCAATATACATTCTTTGCGTTATTTTGCTTGGCATCCCAGTAATCATAGCCGAGTTCATCATTGGCCGTTCAACTCATAAGAATGCCAATAGTGCCATCAAGACTTTAGCACCAGGAAGCAAGTTCCGCTTTTTGTCTTACATAGGCATCATTGCATCAACAATGATTCTCAGTTTCTATTCAGTGGTTGCAGGATGGATTGCCGAATACCTTTTTCTCTCAATAACAGGTTCTCTCAACGGTCACACGCCTCAGGAATACAGCGAAATATTCAGTTCTCTCGTAGGCAATCCTTGGAGGTCTTTGATTTGGACCTACCTGTTTTTGGGAGCCAACTTCCTGATTCTCCGCAAAGGTATTCAGAAAGGCATCGAGCGCATATCAAATTTGCTTATGCCACTGCTGTTCATTCTTCTAATTGTTTTCAGCATAAACTCATTACTGCTTCCAAAGGCAACCGAAGGGCTAAAATTCATGTTCATGCCCGACTTCTCTCAAGTATCTCCGGGTATGGTAGTGGGTGCAATGGGACAAGCATTCTTCTCTTTGAGTCTAGGGCTAACCTGCCTTTTAACTTACGCTTCTTACTTCTCAAACAAGACACCACTAGTGAGAAGCGCTACGATAATCGCTTTACTCGACACATGCGTGGCTGTACTTGCAGGAGTAATCATATTCCCTGCCGTATTCTCCTTCGGTGCAGAACCTACTGCAGGACCGAAACTGGTTTTCGAAGTTTTGCCTAACATCTTCCAGCAGATGCCTGGCGGATATTTCTGGTCATTGGCATTCTTCGTGCTGCTGTTCTTCGCTTCTGTCACATCTACCATTTCAATGAGCGAAATTTTCATCACATTCTTCACCGAGGAACATAACATGTCGCGCAAGAAAGCGACATGGCTCAACACTATCATTGCCATCGTGTTCGGTTCATTATGCGCGCTGTCATTCAATGTACTTGGAGATATCAAGTTGTTTGACAAGAACATCTTCGACCTATTCGATTATGTTTCTTCAAACATTCTTCTACCTGCAGGAGGTTTCTTGCTCGCGATATTCGTTGGCTGGATTATGGACAAGAAAGTTGTCAAGGAACAGCTTACCAATAACGGCACATTGAATGTAAAACTCATGAAGCCCATAATTTTCTGCATAAAATACATTGCTCCTGCGGCCATTGCACTCATATTCCTGTATGTAATAGGACTGTTTAAGCACATTGAAGCATTGTTTATTTGAAATTTATAGCTAATTTAGCAACTGTATTACAGTATATGCGATGAAGGCTTTCACTCCATACACCATTAAGCTACGCGGCAAAAGCATTACGATAAGCGAACCGTGGGTGATGGGCATACTCAATGTCACTCCCGACTCGTTCTATGGCAACAGCCGTTGCAACTGTGAAGAAGGCATTGTGAAACGCATTCATCAGATAATTGACGAAGGTGCAAGAATCATTGACATAGGCGGATATTCTTCACGATCTGGGGCAACCGAAGTTACTCCCGAAGAAGAATACCGAAGGCTGGAACAGGGACTTTCACTCATCAGAAGAGAAGCACCCGATGCCATAGTTTCGGTAGACACTTTCAGAGCCGACATCGCACGCCGATGCGTCAATGAATGGGGAGCAGACATTATCAACGACATTTCAGGCGGCAACCTTGACCCTGCAATGTTCAGGACTGTAGGAGAACTGGGAACGCCTTACATACTCATGCACATGCGAGGCACGCCCAAAAACATGGCCACTCTCACCCACTACGATTGCGTTACATGCGATGTAGTGAAAGAACTATCAATGAAAATCACCGAGCTTGAACAATGCGGCGCTAGCGACATAATCATTGATCCGGGATTCGGATTCAGCAAGACCGTTCAGCAGAACTACGAGCTGATGAATAATCTTGACGAGTTCCACAATCTAGAAAAGCCTTTACTTGTAGGCATTTCACGCAAGTCAATGATTTACAAGCCTCTCAACGGCACACCAGAATCATCGCTCAACGGCACAACGGTGCTTAACACCATTGCTCTTATGCAAGGTGCTCATATTCTGCGGGTACACGATGTAAAAGAAGCAGTTGAAGCAGTGAAAATAACCCAATACACCAGAACACAGAATTTAACCTAGCTACATTATAATATGGAATTCGGAATAAAGGATATTATCGACATACTTATCGCAGCGACACTGCTGTATGGCATCTACAAGACGATGAAAGAATCGGGCACGCTCAACATCTTCATCGGAGTACTTGCATTCATAGTGCTATGGGTGGTTGTCTACAAGATTCTTGACATGAAACTTATAGGCACAATCATGGATAAGTTCATCAACATCGGTCTTATCATCATTGTCATTCTGTTCCAGGACCAGATTAAGCGTTTCCTTGTCGAACTAGGCTCTAACAAGCGCTGGAATCTATTCCGCAAGATTTTCGCCAGAAGCAAGGACAATGGAGATTCAAAGAACTGGATAATACCTGTCGTTTATGCATGCATGAGCATGTCCAAGTCAAAGACTGGAGCTTTAATCGTTATTCAGCAAGCCGTATCGCTTGAAAACTACGAACGCACTGGCGACATCATCAATGCAAAAATCAACACTCGCCTTATCGAGAATATCTTCTTCAAAAACAGTCCGCTTCACGACGGAGCGCTTATCATTTCCGACGGAATGCTATCGGCTGCGGGCTGCATCATGCCAGTTTCTCACGACACCAGTCTGCCACGATATCTCGGCTTGCGTCACCGTGCAGCGTTGGGCATAGTGCAAGCTACCGATGCTATTGCCATTGTAGTTTCCGAAGAAACCGGCAACATATCACTTGCCTATAAAGGACAGCTTTACACTAAACTGAATAGCACCGACCTTGAACAAAGGCTTGCAAAGATAACAATCTAGCCCGCTGCCCATCACCTCTTGATTTCACAAGACGGTAATTCCTGTCCTTGCGTTAATAATTGTCTTTTTTCCGCTCACTATGCAAAAAGACATTAAAAAGCCTATGCCTTCTGCAACGAATACGCCTAAGTGCTCGTCTAATAGGCAAACTTAACACATATACACATCATGCAAAAGTATTTTTTGCTTGCACTTGTATTTCTTTCCACAAGTATCCAAGCACTGGCACAATATTCTGTTACTGGAGCCGTAACCGACTCTACTGGAGTGAGCGAACCCTATGCAACAGTGAGAATATACAGCTCAACCAATAACGAAAAGCCCGTAAAAATGGGAGTCACCGACATTAACGGACATTTCAGGCAAGAATTAAATGCTGCTGGCAAATACTCTATCGTCATAACTTCGGTAGGCAAAGCTCCTATAAAGGAAGAATTTGAGCTCACGAAGTCATCTCGCAGCAAAGACTTCGGAACTATGGTCATAAACAACGATGCCAACACGCTTGCCGGCATTGAAGTAGTCGCACAAAAGCCTCTCGTAACTACCGAAATCGACAGGCTGAGCTACGACATCAAAGCCGATAACGAGAGCAAGACCAGCAACATCTTTGAAATGCTTCGCAAAGTGCCTATGGTAACTATTGACGGAGAAGACAACATTCTCGTGAACGGAAGCAGCAATTTCAAGATATACAAGAACGGAAGGCCTAATGCTGGGTGGAGCAACAATCCCAAAGATGTACTCAAATCCATTCCCGCTAGCCTTATCAAGCGCATAGAAGTAATTACCGAGCCGGGAGCTAAGTATGATGCCGAAGGTGTGAACGGCATCCTAAACATCATCACCGACGACAGCAATGCCATTAACGGCGTTGCTGGCACAGTAAGTGCAAACGCCAACACCAACGAATCATA
Source organism: Muribaculaceae bacterium (assembly GCA_017391675.1). Taxonomy (GTDB): domain Bacteria; phylum Bacteroidota; class Bacteroidia; order Bacteroidales; family Muribaculaceae; genus RGIG4576. The sequence goes on along the minus strand of JAFOXR010000040.1, from coordinate 47,818 downwards.
TGGTGCCAGCGGATATCTCACAACACAGGCAGGACGATTCACAACCACCGTCAATTACACCTACAACAATATCGGAAAATCCAACATTAACGAATACGGCTGCTCCGATGACACCTATGTCAACACGGGCAACAGGCACATTGCATCAATACGCAACAGCGATGTCAAAGGCAGCTTCCACTACGGCAATATCGAGACAAGCTACGAAATAGACACAATGAATCTCGTAACGCTCACTTTTGACGGCTACTTGTTTAACATGCACTATTCCAGCACTGGCGCGGCAAAGATGCTATCACCGGCAGGCGACATAATATATTCCTATTCTACACTAGGAAGGACTCCTAAATCCAAGTATTTCGATTTCAACGGAAAAGTGGACTACCAGCACTTGACAAGGAATAAAGGTGAAGCCTTCACACTGTCGTATCTGCTTTCGTCTACCAATCAGGACAACCGCAGCGAAGAATCTTACCAGGACCTGTATAATTTTCCGCTAAGCTATGACAGCAAGAGTACCAACAACAAACTGAACTTCTACGAGCACACATTCCAGTTTGACTGGACACGGCCTTTTGCCGAAAAACACAAAATCGAAATGGGGCTGAAATACATTCTCCGTCAGAATTTTAGCGAGACATTGTACAAGTACAGCAACGAAAGTGTCTTCACCGACTTCAGCCACATCACGCACATAGGTGCTGTATACGGAGAATATTCGTTCAACAGCAAGCGTTGGGGAGCAAGAGCCGGCATGAGATATGAGCTAGCCCACTTGCGAGGTGAATACAAGAACTCCGACGAGCCTTCTTTTCACAGCAACATAGGCGACATTGTGCCCACTCTAAGCGGAAGTTACAAGATAAATGACTCCAATACCCTGAAATTGAACTTTGCCACACGCATCAACCGTCCTGGCATAACATTCCTGAATCCGGCTGTGTCGCAAAGTGCCACAACCATTTCACGAGGGAACCCCAACTTGAAGAGTACGCGCCGAAACTCCGTAAGGTTTTCCTATACTCTCATGAAACCCAAAATCACCGTCAACACATCGGTAGATTACGCTTGGGCCAACAATATGTATTCCGACTACGACTATGTTATAGACGGCATCAAGTACAGCACTTATGCCAACAATGCCAAATTCAGGCGCATCGCCTGGAATCTGTACGCTCAATGGACAGCAACCAAATCAACGACCGTCGTTTTCAACGGCTCATTGCGCTACAACAAGTTCAGCAACGCACAAAACCTGCAAAATCACGGTTGGGGAGGAAATTGCTATGTCAATGTTAGCCAGAACCTATTCTGGAAATTAAAGCTAAACGCCAATTTCTTCTGTTTCAACAGCGGGGTCAACAATGTCTATACTCAAGGAAGTACCTACACTAGCTACGGGTGCAACCTTAGCCGTTCTTTCTTGAAAGAAGACAGACTCACCGTTAAGCTAGGAGCACAGAACCCATTTTCCGGCAAGACAATCTGGAGCAAGTCCCGAACCGTTCAAGGCGATGTGCTAGGCACATTCTCCCACAACAACTGGGGACGAGCATTTGGCATCAATCTGTCCTACAGGTTCGGTTCACTGAAGGCAAGCGTAAAAAAGACCAACAAGACAATCACAAACGAAGACCTGGAAGGGCGAAAATAATTTATAGTCCATTAGGGAAAGCCTCCTACTACGGAAACTTTCTATTCTAATTATTTGTAGTATCTTTGTGCCATGATAAAAAAGTTACTACTTTTCACCACAACAGTACTTATTGTTGCATTTTCTCCGGTTAATGCAACTAATAAAACTGACACTCTATCCATAAGCGGCACTGACAGCCAGTACCGCTTTAAGGCTAAAGAATTGATTCTGCCTGGAGCGCTTGTTGCTGTTGGGGCTACCAGCCTGTTCCTCAACCCAATGGAAAAGCTGGACGAAAGTGTGCATGAAGGCATGGTTAACATGAGAGGCAACCACCACCGCATAGGACTTGACGAGTACTTGCGTTTTGTGCCTACTGCCACTGAATATATACTTCATTTCTCAGGAGTCAAAAGCAACTACGACATTAAGGACAGGCTGCTTGTCACTGCCACTTCCTATGCCGCCATGTTCGTGCTCACTCAAGGGCTTAAGCATTCCATTAATAAGATGAGACCCGACGGCAGCGATAACCACTCCTTCCCCTCAGGACATGTGGCAACCGCATTCCTGGGAGCCGAAAATTTGAGAATAAGCTACGGCAACTGGTGGGGACTTGCAGGATATACGATTGCTACAGGTACAGCATTCCTGCGACTTTACAACAACAGGCACTGGATAGGCGATGTGATAGGTGCAGCCGGCATTGGCATATTGAGCTCACGCATCGGTTACTGGCTGCTTCCGTGGGAAAAGAAAATTCTGGGACTAGACAAGGGCAAGCACGATACTTCATTCATAGCCATGCCCACCTATGACAGTTATCACAATGCCCCAGGACTAGCAATGGCGATACAATTCTAAACAACTCCTAACTAAATATCATATATATGGATTTTCTTGAGCAACACAATCTACTGGGACTAGTTATAGGCATCAGCACATTTCTGATAATCGGATTATTTCACCCTATCGTAATCAAAGGCGAATACCACTTCGGCACTCGTTGCTGGTGGGCATTCCTTATACTGGGCATTATTTGCGGTGTTTTCACCATAGTAGTGGAAAATGTTCTGTTTTCGGCTCTGCTAGGCGTAACTGCATTCTCTTCTTTCTGGAGCATACTGGAAGTTTTCCAACAGCAAGAACGGGTGAGAAAAGGCTGGTTCCCCAAAAATCCTAGACGCAAATACCCATTTGACGAAGGCAACAACTAGAAAAATTGCTATTTATTGTTTTATACCTAAATTATTTGCCGTATATTTGTAAAAATATTTAGGGGCGAACAAATAATGAATAGATTCTTTACATTGGTACTAATAGCGTTTGCAAGCATTTCGTTTGCAGACAATGCTGTTGCGCAATTGCAATGGCGAAGCACCAGCAGTGAAATGCAAGCCCCTGGCAGTCAGAATTCTCAACCTGCAATGCCCGACGGCATTGAAATCTTCAGCAAGGACGGGAACATCGTCGTAAAACTTCCACACAAGGCTCAAGTTAAGGTATTCACCATCTTGGGGCAGCTAGTTTCACAAGCCGAACTTAATGCAGGGACTTCCATGCTGAAAGTCAATTCCAGAGGAATATACATTGTAAAAGTTGGGAATGTGACTCAAAAAGTCGCAATGTAATAACAAAACATATAAATCTACTATTCTAATCGAATAAGAAATGGATAAGAGCGCAAACATTGACTGGAGTAACCTTTCTTTTGGTTACATGAAGACCGACTATAATGTGCGATGCACTTACAAAGACGGCAAATGGGGTGAAATAGAAGTAACCGACTCCGAAAACCTCAACATACACATGGCAGCTACCTGCCTTCACTACGGACAGGAAATATTTGAAGGAATGAAGGCTTTCCGTGGAAAAGACGGAAAAATAAGAGTGTTCCGCATGGACGAGAATGCGAAGCGTATTCAACGCAGTGCTAACGGTATCATGATGGCACCTATTCCCGAAGAACTGTTCTGCGAAATGGTAAAAAAAGTGGTTTTGGCTAACGAGCGTTTCATTCCTCCTTACGGCAGTGGCGCATCACTATATATCCGCCCTCTTGAAATAGGCGTGAGCGCACAAGTTGGCGTTAAGCCTGCTACCGAATACATTTTCCTTATCTTCGTAACTCCAGTAGGACCTTACTTCAAGGAAGGTTTCAAGCCTACTAAGGTGGCAATCTACCGCGAATACGACCGCGCAGCTCCTTGCGGTACTGGACGATACAAAGTGGGTGGAAACTATGCAGCTAGCCTTATGGCAGGCGAACGCGCTAAGTCGGAAGGCTATTCTGCTGTGCTGTATCTTGATCCTAAAGAAAAGAAATACATCGATGAATGCGGTCCAGCCAATTTCTTCGCAATCAAAGACGGAGTTTACATCACTCCTAAATCGGGTTCTATCCTGCCTTCAGTGACAAACATGAGTCTTCAGCAGATTGCTAAGGACCTGGGTATTGAAGTGGAATGCCGCCCTATTCCTCTTGAAGAACTTGCCGAATGCCAAGAAGCGGCAGAATGCGGTACTGCAGCTGTAGCTACTCCAATTTCTCGCATCGACGACATCGAAGAAGGCAAGAGCTACACTTTCGGCAGCGATGATGAAGCTGGTCCAATCACAACCAAGCTATACAACAGATTGCGTGCAATCCAACTTGGTGATGAGCCTGACACTCACAACTGGGTAACAATCGTTGAATAACAAGTAGTGATAGACTACATTTCAATAATACAGAAGTTCTACACTCCGGGGAGCGACGGATACAACTTGCTCGTTGAGCATAGCAGACAGGTAGCCGAATTGGCTTCGGCTATCGCAAGCCGTCACCCGGAGCTGAACATTGACCGGGACTTTGTCTATGAATCGGCAATGCTTCACGACATCGGAATATTCAAGACTGATGCGCCTTCAATACACTGCCATGGCAACATGCCTTATATATGCCACGGATATCTGGGAAGAGAACTGCTGGACAGCATGGGACTTCATAAGCATGCACTAGTGTGCGAGCACCACACTGGCGCAGGACTCACCAAGGAAGAAATAGAACAACAAGGTCTACCCTTGCCACATCGTGACATGCTACCCACAACCGTTGAGGAAAAACTGGTGTGCTATGCCGACAAGTTCTTTTCTAAATCACGCATATGCCCAGCAAAGCCCATTGAAAAGGTGCGACAGGACATGAGCCGTTTCGGGAACGGTACAATAGCTCGATTTGATGAGCTGACAAAACTTTTCGGAACACCATAAACATATATTGAAGCAAAAACAAAACTATTAACCTATATGAAGAAAATCTTATTGGCAATCGTTATGTGTTGCCTTTCTATCGTTTACACATCGGCCGCTACACCAATACTTGGTACACAACAGGCTACAGTGGACCGAATGTATGAGTTTGTAAAATCAAAAAACAGTTCGTTTGACCGCGAAATTGCCGAGCAATTTATCGCTGTGGGAAAAATCTACGGAATCCGTGGTGACATCGCTTTATGCCAGTCTATTATCGAAACTGGCTGGTTCAAGTTTGACGACGGCACTGCCGTTACACCCGACCAGCACAATTACTGCGGACTAGGCGTTACATCTCTAGGTAAAAAAGGAGAATCTTTTGCCACCATCAAAGCCGGCGTAACAGCTCAAATACAGCACTTGTACGCTTATGCCTGCACAAAAGCAATACCTAGCGGTGAAACACTTTTGGACAACCGTTTCAAGTATGTCACTCGCGGTTCTGCTCCTAACTGGGAAGACTTAGGGGGTAAATGGTCATCGGTATCAACCTATGGCACACAAATCGTCAAAAAATATAAAGAAATGATGGCATTCGCAATGCCCGAGCCCTCTTTGAAAGCAAGCTCAATGAATTTGAGTTTCTCTGCTGTGCAAGGAGCAGCTGCGCCATCGCAAACAATCACTATCACTGGCACTAATCTGTCAAGTCAAATTTCATACAACACTTCTTCATCGGCATTCAAAGTTACAACCAGTAACTGGGATAACTACAAGGGTGGAACTATGACTATCACACTTGACACTTCTAAAGCTGTTGGTTCTTACTCAGGTTACATTGCTGTACAAAGCGGTAGTACACGCATTGAAATCCAGTGCTCTGCCACTATCACAGAGAACACTACAGTTCCAACTATAAAGGCAAGCAAAATGGAACTGAATTTCAACGCCGTTAAGGGAGGAACTGCACCATCACAAACTGTCACAATCACTGGAACAAATATCACCACTGAAATGACATTCAACTCGGCTTCTTCGGCGTTCAAAGTTAATTCAAGCAACTGGAACGCATACACCGGAGGTACATTGACCATTACTCTGGACACCTCTAAAGATGCCGGTAACTACGAGAGCTATGTAGCTGTTCAAAGCGGTACTGGCGCTGATAAAGTGCGCATTGAAATCGCGTGCAAGGCCACTATTACCGATTCGCAAACGATTCCTGCCCTTTCATTTACCGAAGGCTGGAACTTAAGCGAGACTGCAGGTCTAAGCTCCAACTATGAGTGGATAAAAAATGTGCGCAACTTCGACTATGCCAATGGCAACATTTACTGCATATATAACAACTGCGAAGTGAGAGTTCTAGATGCCCGTTCCGGCATATATTACAAGGATTTGCAAGTACCTGCAAGCGTTATCACTGGCACTGCATACCAGCTATGTGACATCAAATGCATTGACGGCGGTATCATTGCCTGCAACCTTGTTACAACTTCTAGCGGTGGAGAATTGCGTTTCTACCAATGGGCTAATGACAATGCAGCTCCTACCCTGCTTTACAGCACTCAAGTAACCGAACGCGCTGGCGACTGCCTTGGTGTGGCAGGAACTCTTAGCGGAACTCTTCGTCTTGTAACAGGCAACTCTTCTGGTGTTATCACTGAATACACTCGCACTAACGGTTCTTGGTCTAAGAAAACAATCAGCACTGGTCTTAGCTCCGGTACAAGCACACGCGTTATCCCTGTAAGCGGTGGATACCATGTTGATGGCCGTGGCATTCTGCCTACTATGGTTAACACCGCAGGAACTGTGCTATACTCTTTGACTTCGAATGAAACAAGCAAAGACGGCAACGGTTTTGACACATTCACCTACAACGGAAAGAATTACCTAATGACAGCCGTTTACCTTACTAACACAACAGCAACCCTAGATGAAGGCGCAATGCGTCTATATGATGTAACTGCTGGTTGGGCTAACGGTACTGCAGTGGGGGCATATCCTAGCAATGGTCTAGGCAGTTACCGCAATACAAATCTCGCAGGTGGTGTTGTTACCAATGCAGGTTCTAACTATGCAGAAGCATGGGTGCTAACTCAAGGCCAAGGTCTTGCTTACTACAAATCGGGCAATGCTCCTGCTCCTAACGCATCGGTGGGTATCGACAGTATGGCTCAAGAAACTGAAGCAAGCATAGCTGTGAAAGACAATTCGGTTATCGTGTGCAGAAGCGAAAATGCTCAATTGCGCCTTATCACAATGACCGGTGCCGTTGCTGCAAGCAGCAATACCGGTAGCATCAGCCTTGATGATATCGAAAGCGGCATTTATGTTGCCCTAGCAACGCTAGAAAACGGGAAGAACATATCTGCAAAAATCGCTGTTAAGTAACAGCATATTGCATTCTATAAACAATACGCTCGGAGATGATGCATCTCCGAGCGTATTTTATTCAGTCATTAATTACTCTCCTCGCAGTTCCTTAATCTGCTTCAATACGCTATCAAGTTTCAAAAACATCTTTTTACTTCGCACAAATTCATAGGTCAATGCTATTACAATGAATATTGAGTAATATATCACCGTACCCATATCAAATCTGTAATCGGAAACCAATCCTATAAACGATACAAACAGTACCATTGCAGGAACAAGCATCGCTATGGTTATCTTCTTATAGTTTTTCTTAAAGACTGCAACCCTTTCTACAGCTTCAACATGTCCTAGTGACATTAAATCCTTTGTATTCAATTTACGATACAGTCTACTATTCAAGAAAAACTCTACTAGTAATGCGACTACTATAAATATCCACAGTCCCAATGAGGCTTTATGCAATGCCAGTAATGCTATCAACAACGGAGTTGTTATCACAAGTGCCCAAACATACATTTTATAAGTCCTGTTTATATATGACAATTTCTTCTTCATTGATTCCTTTATAAGCGCTTCATTTATTATAACTTGCTTCTCTAGCTTTTCATTTATAAGGCAGAACTGTTCTCTAAGTTCCTGCAATTCTTTCATTTCCAATGATTCTTCCATAGCGTGTAAAAATTAATTATTAGTCATTGATTTAAGCTGTTCCTTAATACGGAATAATCGTGTGGTAACATTTGCTACCGTAAGTCCCATAACATCGGCAATATCTTGATAGCTCATATTTTCCAACCACAGCAAAATAATAGCCCTATCAAACATTTCCAGACGATTGATGCGATTATATAGCATTTGAATTTGTTTACTCTTCACATCAGTATCATTATAAAGGTCAATATCCATTGTAAGTGGAATAGTTGACACATTACTTTTCTTTTTTCGCTCTTGTGTGTTACAAGTATTCAAACTCACGCGCCAAATCCATGTTTTAATATTACTATCCCCTCTAAAAGAGTCAAATCCCTTCCACAAGTTTATAAGCACTTCTTGAAATAAGTCATTTACTTCATCGGTGTCTTTTGAGTAGAAGTAGCAAACCTTATATATAGTCTGCTTATAGGCTTCCACCATTTTTGTAAACTCTAATTCTTTACTGTCCATCCCATTTTTATTAAGTTTCTACACCTTTAGACGCAACAATTATTAATTCCTTTCAAAATTATCAATAAAAATTTCAAAAAAACTTCATTTTTCCTATTTTTGTATCTTAATGAATCTTTCTAATACTTTTTGTATATGAAAATTGTAGTTCTTGACGGATATACACTTAATCCGGGTGATTTAAGTTGGAACGGATTAAACGAATTAGGCGATGTAATAGTTTATGATCGCACAAGTCCTAATGATACAATCTCGCGCATTGGCGACTCCCCCATTATCCTCACCAATAAGGTTATCATCAGCAAGGACATCATGAAAGCATGTCCTGCACTTAAATACATAGGAGTGCTTGCCACTGGATATAATGTGGTGGACATTGACGCAGCTCACGAACTAGGCATAACAGTTACCAATATTCCTGCCTACAGCACAGCATCGGTAGCTCAAATGGTTTTCGCTCACTTGCTCAACATCACAAACGGAATTGCTCAATATGCCGAGGAAGCTAAAAGCGGAAAATGGAGCGCTAACCCCGACTTCTGCTACTGGAATAGCCCAATAATAGAACTTGCAGGCAAAAATATGGGCATTGCGGGACTCGGAAACATAGGAATGGCTGTAGCTAGAATTGCTTTAGCTTTCGGCATGAATGTACTGGCTGTGACATCTAAACCACAATCGGAATTGCCGCAAGGTATTAAGGCTTGCTCTATGGAAGATATGCTTTCGGAAGCCGATGTGATCAGTCTGCACTGCCCTCTCACCGAGAATACCAAAGAAATGATTAACAGCAAAACGCTTAAACTGATGAAACGCTCTGCCATACTCATCAACACAGGACGCGGACCGCTCATAAACGAACAGCAACTCGCCGACGCCCTCAACAATAATGAACTGGCAGCTTTCGGGACCGATGTTCTCACAGTTGAACCAGCGAAGACCGACAACCCTCTGCTAAGCGCAAAGAACTGTTATATCACACCACACATTGCATGGGCTACCACCGAAGCAAGACAACGCTTAATGAATACTGCTGTTGAAAATGTACGCCAATTCATCAGCGGCGAGAAGGTAGTTAATTCCATTTAATAGTTTTTATATTGTAATAACGCATTAAAATTGGGGTATTCTTATGCTCAAATGAATGTAATTGTGTATTTTTGCAGATATTTTTGCAACGAAGCTAATTGAGAGAGACTCGTATATATATCATACTTTTCTTAGCGATAGCATTGTCCTGCATACTTGGGCCTGAATCATGGCAACTGGCAGCCGAAAACAAGGCAAAAAAGCCCGACGGGCTTGAGCTTAAGCTTGATTCCACCTTTAAGAAAGCTGAGGACGATGTTATGCGTTTGCCTATTGCCGACAGCATAAAGGCTATTGCTACCGAATTGCTTGACGACTCGGTAGCTGCAATTGTGCCCGACTCAATCAATTATGATTCAATCACAATAAAGAAACCCGACACCTCGTCACGGTTCATCAAGAGAAAAGTAGACCTGGACAACATCGTTAATTTCAAGGCAAAGGACTCACTTGTACTAATCGGCAAGAACAATGCCTACATGTTTGGTTCAAGCAATATTGACTACGGCAACATCAGCCTATCGGCTAACAAGATTCGCATGGACCTGAACACCAATGTTGTTGATGCCGAAGGTATGCTCGACAGTATCGGTGAAATGGCAGGCACTCCCGTTTTCAAGGACAAGAGCGGTGAATATGCCTCTAAGACGATGAAGTACAACTTCAAGACCAAGAAAGGCTATATCACCGATGTGATAACACAACAAGGCGAGGGATACCTTACAGGCGGACAAACTAAAAAGATGGAAAACGATGAGTACTACATCAAGAACGGCCGCTACACCACTTGCGACGACCACGAGCACCCTCACTTCTACTTCAAGATTACTCAAGGAAAAGTAAAGCCTAAAAAGAATATCGTAACAGGACCGGTATACATGGTACTTGCCGATGTGCCGCTACCGCTTGCCGTGCCTTTCGGTTTCTTCCCGTTCTCCAGCGACTATTCTTCCGGTATCATTGTTCCGTCTTTCGGTGATGATTACCGCCGGGGATATTACTTGAGAAACGGCGGATACTATTTCGCTTTCAACGACCACATTGACTTGTCCCTTACAGGCGAACTGTACACACGCGGCTCGTGGGGTATCAACGCACAGTCCACCTACAGCAAGCGATACAAGTTCAATGGTAGTTTCAATATCAATTACATCACAACAATAATGGGCGATAAGGGTGAAGCAGACTATTCTAAGCAGAAGAACTTCCGTATAGGCTGGACCCACACTCAGGATTCCAAGGCAAACCCTAACATGACATTCTCGGCTAGCGTGAACTTCGCCACAAGCGGCTACTCTCGCAATGACCTCACAAGCTATTACAGCAACGACTTTACCGAGAATACAAAGAGCAGTACAATAAACATGACCTATCGTGTGCCAAACTCAAAATGGAGTTTCTCTACTACTGCCAACATCTCCCAACGCACATCAGACTCGACATTGACTGTATCGTTCCCTAATATCACTCTTACAATGTCGCAAACAGCTCCGTTCAAGCGCAAGCGTGCTGTGGGCGAAGAAAAATGGTACGAGAAAATTAAACTGTCCTATTCCGGTGTATTCCAGAATCAATTGACAGCCAACCAAGACCAGTTCTTCAAGAAAAGTCTTATCAAGGACTGGAGAAACGGTATGCGTCACACAGTACCTATTTCGGCAACATTCAACATACTTAAATACTTGAATGTAACACCAAATGTCACCATGACCGACCGCATGTACAGCAGCAAGATACGCCGTCAATGGGACCCTGCAGCATCGGCTGAAGTTCAAGACACAACCTACAATTTCTATAATGTATTCGACTTCTCGGGAGGTGTATCTCTTGACACTAAAATCTACGGTTTCTTCAAGCCGATGAAATTTCTGGGAGATAAAGTGCAGATGATTCGTCATGTGCTCACCCCTACCGTATCATTCTCGGCAACTCCCGACTTCAGTACTCCTGGCTGGGGATACTACGGCACCTATGCCTACACTGACAAGAACACAGGTGAAGTGCGCACTCGCAAATATTCTTACTTCCAGCATGGTATCTTCGGTTCGCCAGGCCAGGGCAAAAGCGGTACTGTGAGCTACTCGCTTGCCAACAACTTGGAAATGAAGGTGAAAAGCGACTCCGACAGTACTGGCGTTAAAAAGATTTCTCTTATTGAAAACTTCACTGTGAGCCAGTCCTATAATTTTGCAGCCGACTCGCTAAACTGGAGTAACATCAATACATCTATACTTTTACGCCTCACCAAAGGCTTCAATCTTAACCTTAACGCCACATGGGATGTATACACCTACCAGCTCAACTCGGCAGGCAACCCTGTGCGCGTAAACCGCACACGCCTGCAAGCCGGCAAAGGTATTGGCAAGCTGTCAAGTACAGGCACATCGTTCTCCTACACATTCAACAACGACACTTTCAAACGCAAGAACAAGGACGACAAAAAAGACGACAAGAATAAAAATAATAATAATCCTAACAATTCTGGATCCGATTTACCGAACAACGAAGAAGAAGGCCACAATCATGACAAAATGGGTAATGGCAAGAATGGCTCAACGCTCGATGCCGACGGCTACACGCCTTGGGCATTCCCGTGGAGCCTATCGGTAAACTACTCGGTGAATTACTCCTACGGGACATTTAACAAGAAGAAGATGGACTACAACGGCAAATGGACGCAGAACCTGAGCTTCTCGGGAAATGTGAGACCTACTAAGAACTGGGCTTTCAACTTCTCTGCCAGCTACAACTTCGATATGAAGAAGATTGCCTACATGAACTGCTCTATCTCACGCGACCTGCACTGCTTCACCATGAGTGCCAGTTTCGTTCCTGTGGGTCCATACAAATCCTATAACTTCCACATCGCAGTGAAGTCTTCTCTATTGAGCGACTTGAAATACGACAAGCGAAGCGACTACAACGGAGTGGAATGGTACTAAAAAAAGCGGTTTAAACCGCTTTTTCTTTTATCGTTTTCCCTTTATCAAGGATCCGTCGCTGCTGAACCTGAAGTTCCGCTCTTGCATCATCTTATCAGTTTCTACTATAAAACCTCCACGGCGCAGAACCTTGATGTCATCTACATCGTCAAGAAGTTTCTTCTTTGACAAGAAATCAACTGCTTTTGCAGGAAGTACATCTTTCACGATTGCCACTTCAATGTCCTTCATATCGGGAGAATCCACCTCTACGACTTTTCCTGCTTTATCAAACTTAATGTCATAGCCGTTACGAAGTTCCACAGTATACACATCTTCCATTTGTTCATATTCCACTTCCTGAACTTTAGCATTCTGTCCAAAATGCTTTGTTATGAACGCTTTTGCATCTTGAGGCAATTCTGAGTAAGACACATTCACATCATCGGCATAAGCTGTGTTTGCCATTAGTACCAGTCCTGCCATTAAAGCCATAAGTTTTCCAATTCTTTTCATAATCAATATCGTTTATTGGTTAATCATTTATTAGTCCTTAGCTATAACACTCATTGGCCAGAATATGTTTCTTTTCAACAAAAAAAACTCCCTAGCACTACAAATATAGAAACTAGGGAGAAAAAAATAAAATTATGAAACGAAGTTTTTATCTATCGGTCAATAGGCCACATCTATATCAACATGCTATATATCTTGATAATTACTCTTTATTTGCACGCTTGCGTTCTATTTCATCAAGTATAATCTTGCGCATGCGAATGTGATTTGGAGTTACTTCCACATATTCATCAGCCTTGATATATTCCAAAGCTTCTTCTAGACTGAATACAACAGGAGGAATGATGCGGGCCTTATCATCAGCACCCGAAGCACGCATATTGGTCAATTTCTTTGACTTAGTCACATTCACCACTATGTCATTGTCCTTGGCATTCTCACCCACCACTTGACCTGCATACACATCTTCTTGAGGGAAGATAAAGAAGCGTCCGCGATCCTGCAATTTGTCGATAGCGTAGGCAAATGCTGTACCTGCTTCCATTGCAATAAGCGAACCATTGGTACGGCGAACGATTTCTCCCTTCCATGGCTGGTATTCAAGGAATCGGTGCGACATGATAGCTTCACCTGCCGAACCGGTAAGCACATTGGTACGCAATCCTATAATACCGCGTGAAGGAATATTGAATTCAAGATTAATGCGGTCGTTCTGAGTTTCCATGCTCACCATTTCACCTCTACGGCGAGTTACCATATCAATAATCTTGCTAGAATATTCTTCGGGAACATTGATTGACAATGCTTCAACAGGTTCGCACTTCACTCCATCAATTTCCTTTATGATAACTTGAGGCTGTCCCACTTGAAGCTCATAACCCTCACGACGCATGGTTTCAATAAGAACCGACAAGTGAAGCACACCTCGGCCATACACGATCCACGCATCGTCACGCTCGGCGCGTTCTACACGCAAAGCAAGGTTCTTGTCCAATTCCTTAGCCAAACGGTCGGCTATGTGACGAGAAGTCACGAACTTGCCGTCTTTTCCAAAGAACGGAGAGTCATTTATAGTGAATGTCATTGACATCGTAGGCTCATCAATAGCAATACGAGGCAGTGGTTCAGGATTCTTGAAATCGGCTATCGTATCACCAATCTCAAAACCTTCAATACCCACAAGCGCACAGATATCGCCCGACTTCACGCTTTCCACCTTCTTGCGGCCCATACCTTCAAAGGTGTGCAGTTCCTTTATGCGCTGACGAATCACAGTACCGTCTTTCTTGCACAAAGCCACATCCATATTCTCGCGAACCTCGCCACGATGAACACGGCCTATCGCAATACGGCCCACATAAGAAGAATAGTCAAGCGAAGTAATGAGCATCTGCGCATCACCTTCTATTATTTCAGGTCCTGGAATATGCTCAATGATAGCGTCAAGCAACGGATAGATGTTCTCGGTCTGATTACGCCAGTCGGTACTCATCCAGTTCTGCTTTGCTGAACCGTAAAGAGTTTGGAAATCCAACTGTTCTTCGGTAGCATTCAAATTGAACATCAAGTCAAACACCATTTCCTGCACTTCATCAGGACGGCAATTAGGCTTGTCCACCTTGTTCACAACGACAATTGGCTTAAGTCCCATCTGCAATGCCTTTTCAAGCACAAAGCGAGTCTGTGGCATAGGTCCTTCAAAAGCGTCTACAAGCAACAGGCAACCATCTGCCATATTCAGCACGCGTTCCACTTCACCACCGAAGTCACTGTGGCCCGGAGTGTCTATAATGTTAATCTTATATCCGTTATAGTCTATTGAAACATTCTTTGACAGAATCGTAATACCTCTTTCGCGTTCCAAATCGTTATTATCCAATACCAGTTCACCAGAATTCTGGTTCTCGCGGAACAAGTTGCCGGCAAGCAGCATTTTATCAACCAAGGTAGTTTTACCATGATCGACATGCGCTATTATCGCTATATTTCTAATCTTTTGCATATTATACCTATTTCGGGTGCAAAGTTAGCGCATTTTCGGCAAAAATGCCTACATATATTGATGTTTTTTTAATGGTTTTGCTCTTATTTCAAAAATTATCCTTATCTTTGCACCGCAATTTTTATTAACAATATAATATTTATAAGTAATGTACTTAGATTCTGAAAAAAAGAAAGAAATCTTTGGAACTTACGGAGCAAGCAATACTGATACTGGCTCTCCAGAAGCTCAGATAGCATTATTCTCAATCCGTATTTCCCACTTGACTGAACACCTAAAGTCAAACCACAAAGATTATAACACAGCTCGTGCACTTAAGAAACTTGTAGGTAAGCGTCGTCGCTTGTTGGATTACCTTATCCGCACCGACATCAACCGTTACCGTGCAATCATCGCTAAGAAAGAGCTAGGTATCCGTAAGTAATCACGATACCGAAGGTAATCAGAAAACCAAAAAAGCTATCGCAGTTGCGATAGCTTTTTTTATTATAACTACTGCCGACTTTTTACAAAGTCAACACAGCGGCACCTGAGCCTCGGTTGTTTAGTGTACGCTTCGTTTTGCCAAACAGTTTTCCGAATGCCAGTTTATACTGAACCGACAAAGTAATCATGTTCCCGTTATTTCTAATATAAGCCTCTCCAGTCGCAGGATTCACCTTACTCAATATTTCAACAGGATAACTGAATCCCCTTGGCTGGAAAATATTCATACACCCTGCACGAAGAACCCAATGCTTGTTTGGCCTCCACCCTACATTTATTGTAGCGCCACTTTCTCCCGAGCTTATCGTTTCAGCGTCTAGAGTTTTATAGGCCTTCTTATAATTCACACTCACATTCCATTTGCCGAAATAACCAGTCACCGAACAGTTCATACCGAAACTGTTTAGATGATGACGCCACATAATGTCTTGCGTACGGTAATGATTATAGAACAAATCGACTCTGGCCGTAAGGTGCTTGTTCAGAACCTCATTCAATGTGAACACCAGTCGCCCCTGATAATGAAATAAGTTCTCGTAGTTTTCGGAGCGTTGCAAGAATTTTCCTGCGCCTTTATATGTTACATTACTATATACTGGATCAATGACATAATTCACTTGATTTATCACCATAAATCCAAATCGACCGAAACTAGGCGATAAAGCCAACCTTCCATTAAAACGATGCGATGTTTTCAAGTTAGGATTTCCATTTACTCGCAAATAGCCATTGGCGATTTGTTCCAATTCTGTAAGATTGGAAAGACTGGGCACTATCGGCATATATCCCCCACTTAGTCCCACATAGAAATTCTTTTTTGGCGAGCCTGCGAAACTTAGCGTAGTCATATTACGCAAGAAATCTCGTTCATTCAACTCGCTAGTCATCTTTATATACTTTAATCCAGTTCCTGCATTAAGCGACATTTTACCTACTCTTTGTGACAGATTTATGTACATATAGCTGTCATTCTTTTTCAGCTCCGACTTGTAATCATTATTCACATAAGTGTTTTCCGTCCTTGAAATCTCATTTTTAATACCAGTTGAAAGTGATGTGTTTTTTCCAAACAGTTTGCTATACGACACTTCCGAAACCAGTGAAAGATGATCGGTATTTACATTTGAAGGATAGGACACCTTTTCACCATTTTCTAATTCATCATCATAAATGCGTTCATATCCACGATCAATTAACGACCCTACAACTTGCGCCTCTATTCTCTGACCTCCTTTAATTTCTTTCTGGAAATACAAGTCAAGCGAAGGCATGTAACTGTAAGGATTCTTTGAAGTAGTGCGTTTGTAATTGCCCAGATAGGAATCCTGGACATATCCATTCTCCTCGGTAGTTCCAGAGAACATTTCATTATTCAATCGCACTTGGAATACCGTCGTTTTGTCATGACGATAGCTATAGCCAACCCTTATGTCATGCTGGTCATAGTAAAGTGTAGAAGGCTCTCCCACTTCATTCAAGTCTACCCTGAAATCGTCTCCCACATAACTCTGCTTAAGATTTACCACACGCTCATCATAATCACGCAAATTGAATGTGTAATCCAGTGTAAATTGAGACTTGCCTTGGTTATAAGACGCACCACCATCAGCAATTACAAAACCTGTCGTCAATGCACTCTGAGCCTGAGCATAAAAAGACCCTCCTGCCATTTTAGGCTCCTTAAGATATATGTATATAACACCAGACGCTCCTTGATACTTTAAAGGTACTGTCAAACTGTACTCTATCTTCTTGATGTTTTTAGGCTGAATTGATATCAAGTCCTTAACCGAACGCTTCACGCCATCAACTAGCACAACTGGCGCACCACCGAAAGTTGAAACACTTCTCTCCCACTCGTTTACATACAATCCGGGGAACGGTTGCTGATTAAGCAACGAATAGATGTCATAGCTATGCTCTAGTTGCGTCGATGTGGGATAAGCAGTAATCTTATCCCCATTATATTCCACCTGACGCTGTTCCACCTTTATTTCACGAAGCAGTTTGGCATTGGTGTGAACACGCACTATTCCTATACTGCCCACTTCATATACCCTAGAGTATGGCATATAACCTATACAATGAGTTTTCAACAACACCCGTTCTTCGTCACATGGAATCACAAAATCTCCGTTTGAATTAGACACTCCACCCGTGATGAAAGTAGTGTCTTCGGGATTAAACAACTGGACATTGGCAAACTCCACAGGTCTCATGTTTTCGTCAAGCAAACAACCTTTTAACTTGTTTGCCTCTTTCTGCCAGCATTCCAAATAAATATCGGTTCCAGAACGAGTTACCTTAATAGGATAAAATCCCACGACCTCATATACAGCTTCCAAAACGGTCTTATTCTTGACATTCGCTGTCACTGTGAAATCTTCAAGCTCATTGAAAATAAAATTTATATTTCCCTCAGCATATACTTCATCTATATCTCGCAGCACATTAGGCATTGGCTCATCTACATACGCCTTGGTAAACTTTTGCGCACTGCTTGGCAACACACCAAGCAACAGCATCATGACAAGCGATAAAATGCTATTTTTCATAATCTAAAATGTTTAAAGAAAAATACTACTTAATTATCACTTTGTTTCCCTCAAGGCTTATCTCAAACTGTTCAAACACCTCAAGAACCTGCACAGCTTCCTTCACATTCTTACCCTGTTCTATCTTCACATAAAGGCGCAACGACTTAACATGTTCGGTTTTCCAATTAACCTCCACCTTATATATAGAGGCTAGTTCTTCAACTATCGTTTCAAGCGGAACATTATCATACTCCAAATCCTTATCGGTAACAATTTCAATAACTTCACCCCCGCCCAAAGGCGCAGATTCTGTCTTAACGCTATATTCTCTCGTTTCTGCGATTTCGTCGTCATCGGTGTGTCCTGCAAAGATGTCAAACGCACGAGGCGCAAATACTGCTACTGCCACCACCGTAGTCACTGCCACACCTGCAAATATCGCTGCCACTCGCATAACTGGCTTCCACCAATTAATTTTCGGCGCTGCTGTCTTTCTTGATGCTTTGAATCGAGCTAATTCCTCCTCAACATCGGGGATTTTTATACCGCTGGCTAGCGAGGAGTCTTTGCATAATACTGCAGCATTATACAATTCTCTCAACTCCTCATCGGAAAGAATCAAATCTATGTCTTCATTGGTTAGATTTTCAGGAGTATCTATTATGCAAGATAGTATCTCGTCCCGCTTATTATCATCTATTGTTTTCATATACTATTGTTTTATTGGTTTTCTATTTGTTTGAAATTCTCTCTTAACAAGCGGAGTGATTTCACTACATGCTTATTGATTGCAGCAACACTCACTCCCAATTGCCCAGCCGCCTCCTTATAAGAACAACCCTGCTCAAATACTAGTCGCATTACATGCCGGGCATTAGGGGTAAGTCCCGAACCTAAAAACTGCATTACTTGAAGAAGTTTCCTGTCATAATCATGGTCGTATGAACCATTCATGTTCTGTTCAATAGGATAAAGATTGCGAGCTCTTTCCAGTGTCTTCTGCCGTGTGATTACCGACAACGCACGGTTGCGTACCGTTCTGAACAGATAGCCGTCAATATTTTCAATTTCATCGGTTTCTACATTATCCAGCAAGTCGGCAAAAACATCACTTATAAGGTCTCGACATTCTTCATCGTTTCTTAGCATAGTGAAAGCTAACCGATATAATATCGGATAATTCTTTCTGTACAATGTATCAAACTCTTGTGATGTCATAAATTATTGTTTTAACCTTTCTACTATATTGACAGATTGAGCACTGTTTCAATTACCTTATTTTAAGAAAAATTTCAAAAAAATCTCTACCAATAAAAAAGGAGGTCGCATCATAATTGATGTAACCTCCTGATACGAAATATATCTTGTGTTTACAGATTATTTCTTAGAAAGCTTTTCCTTCAAAGCAGCAAGTTCTTCGATATCACCAAGAGTGGTCTTTTCGATGCTTGTTGCAGGAGCTTCTTCTGCCTTAGCTTCAGCCTTAGCAGCCTTTTTAGCAGCCTTCTTCACTTCAGCCTTAGCTTCGTCTTCGAAAATACGGCTGTGAGAAAGAATGATGCGCTTAGCTTCCTTGTTGAATTCAATAACCTTGAAGTTCAACTTTTCTTCAGCAGCAGCTTGAGTTCCGTCTTCCTTAACTAGGTGCTTAGGAGTAGCGAAACCTTCAACGCCATAAGGAAGAGCGATAACTGCACCCTTGTCTAGCAATTCAGTGATTGTACCTTCGTGAACGCTACCTACTGTGAATACAGTTTCAAATACATCCCATGGATTTTCTTCTAGTTGCTTGTGGCCTAGGCTCAAGCGACGGTTTTCCTTATCGATTTCAAGAACTTGAACTTCGATGTCAGCACCGATTTGTGTAAATTCAGATGGGTGCTTAATCTTCTTAGTCCAAGAAAGGTCGCTGATGTGGATAAGACCATCTACACCTTCTTCTAGTTCAACGAATACGCCGAAGTTAGTGAAGTTGCGAACCTTAGCTGTGTGCTTAGAAGCAATTGGGTAAGTTTCTTCAATCTTTTCCCATGGATCTGCCTTAAGTTGCTTGATACCTAGAGACATCTTGCGTTCGTCGCGGTCTAGAGTAAGAACTACAGCTTCTACTTCGTCGCCCACCTTCATGAAGTCTTGAGCAGAACGCAAGTGTTGTGACCAAGACATTTCGCTCACGTGGATAAGACCTTCTACACCTGCAGCGATTTCTACAAATGCACCATAGTCAGCCATAACAACAACCTTACCCTTAACAGTATCACCTACCTTAAGTTCTGCATCTAGAGCATCCCATGGATGTGGTTGAAGTTGCTTCAAACCTAGAGCGATGCGCTTCTTTTCGTCATCGAAGTCAAGGATAACAACATTCAACTTTTGATCTAGAGCAACGATTTCTTCTGGGTGGTTTACGCGGCCCCAAGAAAGGTCGGTAATGTGGATAAGACCATCTACGCCACCAAGGTCGATGAACACACCGTAAGAAGTGATGTTCTTAACAGTTCCTTCAAGAACTTGTCCCTTTTCAAGCTTAGCAATGATATCTTTCTTTTGTTGTTCAAGTTCAGCTTCGATAAGAGCCTTGTGTGAAACAACAACATTCTTAAATTCTTGGTTGATTTTAACTACCTTGAATTCCATTGTCTTGCCAACGAATACATCGTAATCGCGGATTGGCTTAACATCAATTTGAGAACCAGGAAGGAATGCTTCGATACCGAATACATCAACAATCATACCACCCTTAGTGCGGCACTTGATGTAACCCTTGATGATTTCGTCGTTTTCAAGAGCTTCATTCACGCGATCCCAGCTCTTAGCAGCGCGAGCCTTACGGTGAGAAAGAAGCAATTGTCCCTTCTTATCTTCTTGGTTTTCAATAAATACTTCTACTACATCACCTACCTTTAGGTCTGGGTTGTAGCGGAATTCGTTGAATGGGATAATACCGTCTGACTTGTAGCCAATGTTAACTACTACCTCACGCTTGTTAAGTGCGATAACAGTACCTTCGGTTACATCTTTGTCCTTAATAGTGTTCAAAGACTCGTCATAAGTCTTCACCAATTCTTCTTGGGTCTTTTCCCCTTGTGTTTCGCCTTTTTCATAGGCTTCCCAATCGAAATCTTCGATTGGAGAATTTTTCAATTCGCTCATTTAAATTAGTTAATAAAATTGTTAATACTCTCTGCCGGCACTCATTGCCGGACATTTGGGTGCAAAGGTAAGCATAATTTCCTACACTACAAGCACTTTACCCCAAATATTTTTTCATATTTTTCTATCATTCTTGCACAGTGCATCACAAGCGGCAGCGTCTTATGGACTGCAGGCTGTTAGTCACTACACTCACGCTGCTCATCGCCATTGCGGCACCTGCTATCATCGGGTTAAGCAAGAATCCGTTTATCGGGAACAGGATTCCGGCGGCAACAGGTACGCCTATCATATTATAGACAAATGCCCAGAACAGGTTCTGATGTATGGTGCGGACGATTCTTTTCGACAATTTTATTGCTTGCGGAATCTTAGTCAAATCATTCTTTACAATAGCCATTTTTGAGATATCCAATGCAATGTCGCTACCTCGCCCCATGGCTATGCCTATATCGGCTTGAGCAAGCGCTGCACTGTCATTGATGCCGTCACCCACCATAGCCACGCAATGCCCTTCCTGCTGCATTTTCTTTATGAATTCAGCTTTACCTTGAGGCAAGACCGATGCTTTATAATACTGTATGCCCACTTGTGATGCCACGGCTTCGGCTGTTGCGCGATTGTCCCCGGTGAGCATGTAGATTGTTATTCCCATATCATGCAATCGGCTCACGGCTTCGACCGATGACTGCTTCACTTTGTCTACTACCGAAATGATTCCCAATGAGCGTTCGTCGTCGGCTACCCACACTACGGTCATTGCAGCCTGTTCCAGCTCATTGGCACGCGTTTCAAGATAGCTTTCGAGCTTAACGCCTTTTGACCTCAAGTATTTTGCATTTCCTACATAATAAGGACGGCCAGCAACAACGCCTTCTACTCCATGCCCCGCAACCGATTCAAACTGTCCCACTTCAAGCAACTGAGCATCAGCCATCTTGAAATGCCTCACGATAGCTTCGGCAAGCGGGTGCTCCGATTGAGACTCAAGACTATACACTGCATTTGCGACCGCATCTATATCAATGCCTTCGGCTGGAACAACATCGGCAACTTCGGGGTGTCCTTCGGTAATAGTTCCTGTCTTGTCAAGCACTACCACATCAATATTCTTAGCCACTTCAAGGCTCTTGGCATCTTTAATAAGGATTCCATTCTCGGCACCTTTGCCTATGCCTACCATTATAGCTGTGGGGGTCGCCAGTCCAAGCGCACAAGGACACGCAATAATCACTACTGTGACAAATGCGAGGATTCCATGCACGACTCCGTCATCACCACCCAAGGCTATCCACAGTATCATCGACAACATAGCAATGGAAACTATCACAGGGACAAATACGCCCGCCACCTTATCTACGATGCGCTGTAAGGGAGCCTTGCTGCCCTGAGCTTCCTGCACCATGCGTATTATCATTGCCAGCATTGTGTCGGAACCCACTTTGGTTGCACGGAACTTGAATGAGCCTTTCTGATTTATCGTTCCTGCATAAACTGTTCCGTCAACAGTCTTTGATACGGGAACGGCCTCACCGCTGAGCATACTCTCGTCAACATAAGAAGTTCCCGACTCCACAACTCCGTCGACTGGTATCTTCTCTCCTGGACGCACCGCAATCAAGTCACCGACTTTTATTGTTTCTATCACCACTTCATTCATAGAGCCATCGTCACTCACAAGCATTGCAGTCTTTGGAGCTAGACCTATGAGTTTCTTTATAGCAGTAGTAGTATTTCCTTTGGCCTTTTCTTCAAGAGTCCTTCCCAGCAATATAAATGCTACAATCACGCTTGACGCCTCAAAATAGACATGCGGCTGCACACCCCTTTTCAACCAGAATTCCGGATACAGCATATTAAATAGGCTGAACAGATAGGCAACGCCTATACTCAACGCCACCAGAGTATCCATATTGGCTGATTTCTGTTTTAGCTGTTTCCAAGCATTCACGAAGAATCCCCTGCCAAAATACAGCACCACTGGAGTAGCGAGCAGTGCCATAATCTCATTGGCATATGGTACATTCATGAACACCATTGACAACAGCACTATAGGAAAAGAAAGCAGAATTGCCCACAAAGTATTCGTTTTCAGTTTCTTATACCGCTTTTTCCCTTCCGATTCAGCCTCGGTTTCTCCGCCAGAGTCAACAATAAGCCTGAACCCCATTCGGTCAACAGCCTCAGCTAAATTTTCGGCAGTAGTAACAGTAGAATTATATTTAAGAGACACATTATTAGCCGCCAGATTCACCGAGCACTCCACGACTCCCGCCTGCTTTCCAAGAACCTTATTTATACGGGCAGCACAAGCAGCGCAATGCATTCCCACTACAGGATACACGCGAGATATGATGCCTTTATCTTCTGTATTCATAATCATTAATTGCTGTTTTCTACTTTATAACAAAATAGTGAATACAAAGATAGGCAAAATTTATTTTTTTATTCTCGGTTCGTATTCTCCATTAAGCATAAGCGTGCATACCACCGAGGATAAAATTCACCCCAAAGTAGGGTGTTTAAACATTGAGGACCTGCAGAAGTAAGCGACATCAACATTTATAAGCAATCGGTACGCACATAATGGCGATGGGCATGACAGTCTTCTATGCCATGGTCCACTATGATATGCCTGTTGGCCATCTGCATTATGCGAGTCACTTCATGCGACACTAAGATTATAGTTGTATCCTTTGCCAAAGCCTCAACAATCTCATAAAACTTGGATTCGAATGTCTTGTCTACATAGGACAACGGCTCGTCAAAGACCAGTACCGATGGATTGGAAATTATACTGCGACCTATGAGAACTCTCTGGAGCTGTCCTCCCGAAAGGCTTCCTATTGCAGCCCTTCGATACGATTCCATTCCCACTAGTTCAAGTATTTCGTTCACCCGTTCCTTTTCTTTCGGCGACAAACGCTTGTTCAACAAGCTTCTGCCCGAAATTAAGCCCGACTCCACCACTTCCTCAACAGTAATCGGGAAACGGCTGTCTATCATGTTTTTCTGAGGAAGATAGCCTAAGTTCAGCCTATCTGTTTCAACCTCTCCGTCAAAGAATCTCACTTTGCCGCTAATAGGCTTCAACAAACCGAGGATTACACGCAGCAAAGAGGTTTTACCGCCACCATTCGGTCCAGTAATAGCCATGAAATCCCCTTTTCTTATCGCAAGATCAACATTGGGGAGTATTATATCGTGGTCGTATCCCACAACCACATTTTCAAGCGTGATTATATTATTGTTTTGCTGTGATTGCATTTGCTATTTTCCTCATTTCATCAGCCCACTCGTAACCCATAGGATTTATTTCAACCATTTCAGTTCCTAGCTGACTGCTTATCGTTTGTATCTGACGGTTATCAAACTCTTTCTGATAGAACATCACTTTCACATTCTTTTCACGCGCCATGTCAATTTCTTTTTTCAGCACAGCGGCTGGCACTTCCTTGCCCTCATTCTCCATTGCAATCTGTATCAAGCCATAGTCCCTGGCAAAGTAGCTCAATGAAGGATGCCACACAGCAAAGGCTGTACCTTCGGCTCCAATCATCTGCTTTTTAATGGAATCTTCCAGTTCGTTGAGTTCGGTCAACAACTTGTTATAATTCCTGGTATAGTATGTCTTGTTGCGAGAATCAAGCACGATTACCGACTTGTATAAATTCTCTACAATAATCTTGGCATTCACTACCGACGTCCACACATGCGGATCCACCTCATGACTATGCGAATGTCCATGAGCATGATTATGATCGCATTGCGAAGACACTCCATCATGAGTCCCCCGCAGCAGCTCTATATTTTCCGATGTGTCTATTATCATCAAGTCGGGATTATTCTTCTTCACCTTGTCAAGCACAGCAAGTTCAAAGCCTATATTTCCCATGCAGAAATAGGCATTGCACTTCTCAAGATTCACCAGATGATGAAAACTTGGTTCATAAGCTTCGGGGTTACTACCTTGCGCTAGCATGCACATTACCTGGTACTTATCTCCCACAATACGGTCAAGAAAGTACTTCTGCGGCTGAATGGAAACTGCCAGGACAGGCTTAGTGGGAATAGGATTATATGTTGACACAAAACCGAGTGCAAGACACACCGATATGAATATAATCACACTACCCCATATATATATTGTCTTTCTTTTCATCTTTTCTTTTGTATTTTGCAGTTACAGGTCTATCAAAATTACTTATTTTAACAATACGCACTTGCTTTTGTTCGCCTTTTAACAACTACTAATTCCATATTTAACACACTTCATGCTCACGGCATTCTCACAGATACTCTTCTATGGGCTTATACACCTCGTTCTGGATTATGCCAGCCATCTCCGAAACCTTGTTCTGATCATTAACATGAAGAGTCATCAGTTTCATTTCCAGTGAATCTCCTCCACGCTCATAAGGCGGCTGAATATACTTAAGCCTTTTCCATATAATGAAGCAATGACGCATATAGAAATCCACTCGGCGGCGAGCGTCATATGCTTCAGGCAATTCAACTTCAAGCACAACCGGCACTTTACCGTTCTCCGCAATAAAATGTTCCAGTATGCCTGAGCCTATTCCATTTCCGCGTTTCTTCACATCTACAGCAAAGTGTTCTATATAACGGAATGTGCCGAAATCCCAATAACTCAGAAAGCCCACAAGCTCATCGCCCTCGGTTGCCGCTATTATATGAAACGGGACATTATCTTTCTCAAGCAACACCTTCACATTGGCAAATGCCCTGCGTTCTACTGGAGGAAAAGAGCCCACATACAGCATTTCTATCTGGTTTAATATTGCAGATTCTGGCAAAACATGCGAATAAACTATCATAGTATCTATTTTTTTACTAATTTTGCTCGTATTTTAAAATCGGCTTATAAAGTAAGCCTACAAAAATAAGACAATTTTACAAAATATATAACAAACATATCCCAGAATTATGGCAAATTCGCAATTAGATTCACTAGACAACAAGATACTGGAAATGCTTTCGCTGAACGCACGCAAGCCCTATCTTGAAATTGCTCGTGAATGTGGAGTATCGGGTGCTGCTATTCATCAAAGGATTCAAAAACTGCAAGCTACAGGTGTTATAAAAGGCTACGAGACTCTCATTGAGCCGACATCGGTGGGTTTTGACACTTGTGCGTATATAGGATTTTTCCTTAATGACACTTCTAAGTTTGACGAAATAGTGGCTAAACTGAAAGAAATTCCTGAAGTGGTAGAATGCCACCTTACAACAGGAAAATACGACCTGCTTATTAAGCTTTTTGCGAAAAACAACAATCACTTGCTTAAAATTATCCAAAGCAAGATTCAGACACTAGGGCTGGCACGAACCGAAACCCTCATCTCATTCAAGGAAGAGTTCCGCCGCCAGATACCCGCATCATCAAACAACGATTAATCAAAAAAACGACATTATATTTTATGAAAGAAATTGTACTTAGCGGAATTCGCGCCACTGGACAATTGCACCTAGGCAACTACTATGGCGCACTAAGCAAATTCGTGAGAATGCAAGAAGAAGGAGTATATGACAGCAACTTCTTCATTGCCGACCTTCATGCTCTCACAACACACCCCGACCCAAAGATTCTTCACAATAATGTAAAGAGCATTCTGTCGGAATACTTGGCTGCCGGACTTGACCCTGAAAAATCAACAATCTTTGTACAAAGTGATGTACCGGAAATATCTGAAATGTTCCTGTTGCTCAACATGCATGTGGGTATAGGCGAACTTATGCGTACAGCTTCATTCAAGGACAAGGCAAGAAAGCAACTTGGCATCAAGACCGATAATGACAATGATGACAACATTGAAAAGGAAATCATCGGAACCGATTCCAATAAGCGCGTAAACGCTGGCTTGCTAACCTATCCTACTCTTATGGCTGTGGATATCCTTATCCAGCATGCCGATCTTGTTCCAGTAGGAAAGGACCAGGAACAGCACCTTGAATTGACACGCCGCTTTGCTCGCCGTTTCAACTCGGTTTATGGCGTGGAATACTTCAAGGAACCTGCCAACTTCAACTTTGGCGGCAATGCCGTGAAGGTTCCAGGACTTGACGGTTCAGGAAAGATGGGCAAATCGGAAGGCAACTGCATCTACTTGCTTGATGAAGAAAAAGTGCTACGCAAGAAAGTCATGCGCGCCGTTACCGATGAAGGTCCTAAAGCGCCTAACTCTCCTATGAGCGAACCTATCAAGAACCTGTTCACATTGCTTGAACTTGTTTCTACACAAGATAAGGTTAAGTTCTTTACCGATGCCTACAACGACTGCTCTATACGCTACGGCGACTTGAAGAAAGAACTTGCCGAAGACATCATCAAAGTAACTGCTCCTATCCGCGAACGCATCATCGACATTCAAAACAACGATGAATACCTAGCTAAAGCAGTGAAGATGGGTGCTGAAAAAGCTAGAGCTAGAGCGTCTAAGACTCTTGAAGAAGTAAGAGAAATCATGGGAATCAAGAGATTCTTCTGATTAAGATTCTAACATAACAAGACGAGAGCGAGTCAAGATGAAAATTCTGGCTCGCTCTCTTTATTGTAAAGTTAAATATCAATCTTAATCCTTCAAGAAAATAAAATTAAGTACCCATGACACAACCGTGAGAATCACGCTGTAGATTAGAGCAGGTACAAAACCTGCTACGACTATGCTCGCAGGCACAAACATCTCACACAAGATTACCATAAGCGCATTTATAACTAGCGAGAAAAGTCCCAATGTGAGAAGATTCACTGGAAATGCAAGCATCTGCACAAACGGCTTCACAAATGCATTGAGCAATCCAAGCACTACCGACACTATCAAGGCGCCCTTAACACCTGCAACATCTATTCCTGGCACAAAACTGGCAGAAAGATACACCGCAACTGCAAACAGCACAAACTTTATGAGAAACTTCATATTTCAGTCCTTCCTTAAAAATTATATCCTACACTGAAGTCTACACTCTTATTACTTACACTGGGCTTACCCTTAAAGCCCTCATGCTTCTTGCCCAAGTTCTTCATCCCGGCATTATAGTGTATTCCCACATAATACTTTCCGAGAATTTTAAATCCTGTCCCGAACTTTAAACCCCAGTCAAAGCTCCCGCAACCCACAATTTTACCATCGCTTTCACCATAGAAATCGCTCTTGTATCTATATGATCTTATACTCTGACCGTCTTCGCCCAATGATATTTCGGTTGTCTCAAGTTTATTATTGCCTCCTGCCCCGAATGCCACATAAGGGCCAAGGTCTATCTGCCATTCCAGTACAGAGACATTTATACGATAGGAAGCTAGCACAGGAATCTGGAATGTATAATATCCAGCCTCGCCGCTTGATATGCGCATGCGGCTTCCGTCGTTCATCACCGAGGCATTGAAATAGTCATAAGCATGACGCTTCCAGAATAAGCCTGGCTGAACGGCAAAACGATTGCTGAATTTTATATCGGCTACCAATCCCACAAGAAATCCAGCCTTCCATGTTGTATTGTTCTCGCACACACCTTCATATAATTCTTCAGCATTAATATTCTGAGATGAAATGTTAGCTCCGGCCCTCACACCGAGCGATACTGGCATCTGAGCCTCAGCCGTAAACGATGATACCACCATCGCCAACAGTACTATTATCGAATATACGATCCTTTTCATATTCTAGTATTGGTTCTTAAATGCATTTCTTTTATAAATTGCAAAGTAACATATTTTTTCTTTATCTACAACAACTACACATAATATCATCTAAAAAAAACAACTTTTATCCCATTCGCTCTTTTTTATCAACACATTTTATTAAATTTGCCATAACAAACAACATTAATCAACTAATGTAATTACAACATGTCGTCAAAAGCAAAATTATTAAATACCGCACAGGACTATATATTCATAGTCGCAGGTTTAGCCTGCTATGCATTTGGATTCACAGCATTCATTCTTCCAGAGAAAATTGTCATCGGCGGCGTTGCCGGTATGGCTTCTCTGCTATATTTCAAATGGGGTATCAATGTTGCTCTTTCCAATTATGCGATAAACATATTCCTGCTGATTCTTGCAGCAAAGATTGTGGGGTGGACTTTTGTTAAGCGCACCATTTTCGGAACCACGGTATTAAGTTTGCTTATTGCCCTATTCAAGCCCTACTTTGACTCTCCGCTTGTAGAGCAGCAACCTTTCATGAGCCTAATCATAGGTGCACTGCTATGCGGTTTCGGTATCGGCCTTACATTTGTGCATAACGGCAGCTCGGGCGGGACAGACATTATTGCAGCCATGGTTTCCAAGCATAGCAATGTGACAATAGGACGCATGATTCTTTATGTGGACTTCATGATCATATCTTCTTCCTACTTCCTTTTCCACAGCCTTGACAAGATAGTATATGGTATACTTTTCATCATGATACTTTCAATAGTTACCGATATGGTAATAAACTCCAACAGGCAAGCTGTGCAGTTCATGATATTCTCCGACAAATGGGAAGAGATTGCCGATGCTATCATCAGAGATGCGCATAGAGGCTGCACCGTGCTTAAGGGCGTGGGCTGGTATACCAAGAACGAAGTAACCATGCTCATGGTAATGTGCCGCAAGATTGAAAGCGTTACAATTTTCCGCATAATCAAGTCTATCGACAAGCACGCATTCGTCACACAATCCAAAGTAAATGGCGTGTTCGGCCGTGGTTTTGACCATGTAAAAGTGAA
Organism: Muribaculaceae bacterium; assembly: GCA_017391675.1. Lineage (GTDB taxonomy): Bacteria > Bacteroidota > Bacteroidia > Bacteroidales > Muribaculaceae > RGIG4576. The sequence goes on along the minus strand of JAFOXR010000040.1, from coordinate 17,962 downwards.
AATGCGCAAGGATATCGCTGGCGATATTCGCCATGTACACCCGCAGACTTATTACGGAGATGAAGCATCAAAGAATGATACCAAACAATGAACAGACGAGGTAAACTATATTTCAGATACGGGACAATGGGCTCGGCAAAAACCGCGCTTCTGCTCACTCAAGCCTACAACTTTGAAGAGCGAGGAATGGAATTCATTTGCATGAAGCCTATTGTGGACACACGCGAGAAAGAAAATGTCATAAAGTCGCGCATAGGCATCAAGAGGGAATGCTTGTGGATTTATCAAGATACCGATATCTACGAACTGGTTAAAAACATTTACGAAGAAACTCTTGTAGTCAAGGACTGGATTCTTATCGACGAAGCTCAATTCCTTTCTCAAGAGCAAGTGGACCAGCTTGCACGAATTGTAGATGACTACGGCTGCAATGTGGTGTGCTATGGGCTGCGTACCGATTTCCAGTCTAAGATGTTTGAAGGCTCACGACGGTTATTTGAAATTGCCGACACTATAGACGAAATAAAATCAACCTGTTCATGCGGACGGAAAACTATTATCAATGCCCGTATCGATGCCGACGGTTCTGTAATTACCGACGGTAATCAGGTGATGATAGGCGGTGACGACAAGTATATCGCCATGTGTCGCCGTTGCTGGAGAAACAAGAGACTGGAATCGTCCGAGAAGAACTCACTGTTCAAAGAAAACTAAGTCCACCTCCCCCTTCTATCAGGGACACAGCCAGAGCACATTAATCAACAAGATACAAGAAGACCGGCAAATTCACATTTGCCGGTCTTCATTTTATTATAGAATTAGATTTTATCCTTATTCTGTTACTCCTGCTAGTTCAGAGTCAATCATGATGCGTCCGCAATATTCGCACACGATAATTTTCTTGTGCATTTTGATTTCTGCTTGACGCTGTGCAGGGATACGGTTGAAACAGCCACCGCACGCATTACGCTGAATGTAAACTACACCCAGACCGTTGCGCGCATTCTTGCGGATACGCTTGAATGCAGTAAGCAATCTTGGTTCAATCTTTCCTTCAAGTTTCTTTGCCTGCTCACGCAACTTTTCTTCATCTTGCTTAGTTTCTGAAACGATTTGTTCCAATTCGCTCTTCTTTTCAGCCAAGATGTGATGGCGGTCAGCCAGATTCTCTTCAGCTGCAGCTACATCATTCTTCTTTGCTTCAATCTGCTGATTGAATTCATTGATGCGCTTATTTGCTAGCTCGATATTCAAGTTCTGGTACTCGATTTCCTTTGACAAGTGATCGTATTCACGATTATTACGCACATTATCAAGTTGAGATGTATATCTTTCTATCAAGCTTTTTGCTTCTGCTATTTCACGGTTCTTCATGTTGATACCGTTAAGCAAAGCATCTATGTCATTCTTGTAGTTTTGGATACGAGTCTCAAGACCTGCAACTTCATCTTCCAAGTCTTGCACTTCTAGAGGCAATTCGCCACGAAGTGTCTTTATTCTATCCACTTCCGACAATATTGTCTGAAGTGCGTATAGAGCCTTCAAGCGCTCTTCTACGGTCAATTCTTTTTCTTGTTTTGTCTTATCAGTAGCCATAGCTTACAAATAATTTATCGGATTTTTTTCTAATTCAGCGTAATGAATTGCAAAGTTAGGAATTTTTTTTGTAATTATCTCACTAAAAATTTCTTTTGTGAAATGTTCGCTCTCATAATGACCTATATCGGCTATCAGAATCCGTTCGCTAGCGTCCATAAATTCATGATATTTCACATCACCGGTAACAAACGCGTCGGCGCCTCGTGACACAGCTTCACGCACAAATTCGGTTCCGGCACCGCCACATAGCGCAACTCTACGAATAGGTTTCGTGATATCGCCGCTATATCGAACTGCCCCTGTTCCGAATATTCCCTTCACTCTATTAAGGAACTCTACCGCATCTTCCGCTTCAGGCAGATTGCCCACAACTCCCAGTCCGGCATACTTGTTTTCATTGCTCAATGCAATCAAGTCGTAAGCCGGCTCTTCATAAGGGTGTGCCTCTAGCATTGCACGCAAGACCTTGCTACGGCAACGGCCAGGCAATATCACTTCCAGCCTGCATTCCGCTTCGTGATGCACACTGCCCACTGCGCCCACATAAGGTTCTGCCCCTTCCAATGCTCTGAAAGAGCCTTCTCCCTGTGTCACATAGCTGCAGCTGTCGTAATTGCCTATATTTCCTGCCCCGCTAGATACAAGAGCTGTCCTCACAGCATCTAGCGACGCAACGGGAACAAAGACTATCAGCTTGTAGAGTTTGCCCTGCTGGCAATCAAGCACCTCAATATCTTTTAGCCCTATCTTCTTAGCCATGTGGTGTGACACTCCTCCCCATGCGCTGTCCATATTGGTATGCGCCGAGTATATGGCGATGTCATTCTTTATGGCTTTCATCACAATGCGTTCAATGGAATTTCGGCCTGTTATAGACTTCAACCCTTTGAAAAGCAACGGATGATGAGTGATTATGAGATTTATTCCCTTTGCAATTGCCTCGTCAAGTATAGCTTCGGTAACATCAAGACACACCATTGCTCCGGTAGCTTCTCTCAGCGGATTACCTACCTGAAGGCCTGCGTTGTCCCAATTTTCCTGCAAATCAAGCGGAGCAAAGTCCTCTATAAGTCGCATCACCTCTGCTATTCTCATACTCAGCTTTTCTTTCTTATTATTACTTCTTGCTCGCAATCTTCTCCTTGTCAAGCATGATAAATAGCTCGTCAAGTTGTTCTTGTTCGATTTCGGCAGGAGAATCATTCATCATGTCGCGTCCTGAATTGTTCTTTGGGAACGCAATGGTGTCGCGAATGCTGTCAAGACCGGCAATCATCGACACGAAACGGTCAAGACCAAATGCCAAACCTGCATGAGGAGGCGCTCCATACTTGAACGCGCTCATCAAGAAACCGAATTTTTCATTTGCACGCTCTGGAGTGAATCCAAGAAGTTCAAACATAAGGTTCTGCAATTCTGGTTCGTGGATACGGATACTACCGCCTCCAAGTTCTACACCGTTCATCACCATGTCGTAAGCATAGGCACGCACTGCGCCTGTATCGCTCTTCAACAATGAAATATCTTCTTTATTAGGCATAGTGAATGGGTGGTGCATTGCATAGTAGCGTTGTGTTTCTTCGTCCCATTCAAACATTGGGAAGTCTACCACCCACAATGGAGCGAATGTATCCTTATCACGCAATCCTAGCTGATTACCCATTTCAAGACGAAGCTCGTTAAGTTGCTTGCGAGTTTGAGCCGTCTTACCGCAAAGGATAAGTACCATGTCGCCAGGTTTTGCACCGCAACGGTCGGTCATCTTCTTCAAGTCTTCTTCACTGTAGAACTTGCCAATGCTGCTCTTGATTGAGCCATCGGCTTCTACCTTTATCCACACAAGGCCTTTCGCACCTATCTGAGGACGCTTCACAAAATCGGTCAAAGCATCAATCTGCTTGCGTGTGTATGATGCACAGCCCTCAGCACAGATACCGCCTACATATTCAGCGCTGTCAAACACAACAAAGTCGTGTCCTTCGGTCAAGTCCTTCAATTCCACAAACTTCATTCCGAAGCGGATATCCGGCTTGTCGCTACCATAGTACTTCATTGCATCGGCCCAAGGCATGCGAGGGAATGGCTCAGTGAATTCTATTCCGCGTGTAGCCTTGAAAACATGCTTCACTAGACCTTCAAAAATCTGCAGCACATCTTCTTGATCTACAAACGACATTTCGCAGTCGATTTGAGTGAATTCTGGCTGACGGTCGGCACGCAAGTCCTCATCGCGGAAACATTTAGCGATTTGGAAATAGCGGTCAAAGCCACCCACCATAAGCAACTGCTTGTATAGCTGTGGCGACTGTGGCAATGCATAGAACTGTCCTGGATTCATGCGTGAAGGCACCACAAAGTCACGAGCTCCCTCTGGTGTAGACTTTGTCAAAATAGGTGTTTCCACTTCCAGGAAGTTATGGTCGTTAAGATAACGGCGCAACTCAAAACAGATTTTTGAACGCAATTCAAGATTACGGCGCACAGCATTGCGACGCAAGTCAAGATAACGGTACTGCATACGCAAGTCATCACCGCCATCGCTATTGTCTTCTATTGTAAACGGAGGCACTTCGCTCTTGTTTAGCACGGTCATAGCCTCTGCAATAATCTCTATGTCTCCCGTAGGCAGATTAGCATTCTTGCTAGAACGCTCGGCTACAGTTCCGGTAAGCTGTATCACATATTCACGGCCCAACCCGTTGGCAGCATCGCATAGGGCTTCATCTACCTCATTGTTAAACACTATTTGAGTGATTCCATAACGGTCGCGCAAATCAACAAATGTCATTGCACCCATCTTTCTCAAGCGCTGTACCCAGCCTGCAAGCGTTACTTTCTCGCCAGCATTAGCGATACGCAGCTCTCCACATGTTTTAGTTCTATACATAGCGTATTATAATATATCGTTTTCTTATTTTCTTGTCCACTGTACACCCAATGTACTAAATCATGCAAAAATAATACAATCTGACGACATTTTTTCTATTTAGGCTCGTAAAAATTCAACTGCATCGTTAAAATATTATCTTTCCACTGTTGCATATCTCAAAAAAACTCTATATCTTTGCACCGCAATTCCGAAAAGAATGCAATCGGGGTGTAGCGCAGTCCGGTTAGCGCACCTGCTTTGGGAGCAGGGGGTCCCAGGTTCGAATCCTGGTACCCCGACAAAAAAAAGAGTTACAGAAATGTAACTCTTTTTTTGTTTCCTCTATGATTGAGGTACTCTTAGCATCAAAATCCTACGATTCTTTTCTTTAAGCTTCTCCCAGGAAGTCAAAACCTGTATTTTCGATAGCTTCGGCTACTTGTTCGGCCGATGCGTTTCCTGCAACAGTCACAGTTCCGCACAACAAATCTATTTTCACTGATTCAACTCCTCCTATTGCTTTCAATGCACTTTCTACGCTCGAAGCACAATGCGCACACATCATGCCTCCTACTTTGTATTTCTTTTCCATATCCTTATTTTGTTTCTTCTTTAAAACGAAAAAGCGGGAAATGATGTTCACCTCCCGCCTTCCTATGATTTAATTCAATTATTTCTTCTCTACCTTGTTGTAACGCTTGTTCAAGCCTTCTACAACCTCATTAGTAACATCATACTTAGAATCCATGTAGAATGATGCTGATTTTCTCAACACTGCATCAAATCCGTTTGCAGCGCAATATTCTTTCAAATATTTGTTGATAGAGTCATTCAACTGGATAGTGTTCTGCTGCATTTCGCTCTGGATATCGCGTTGCAAGCGAGCCATGTAGTTCTCAGCATCGCTCTGCATCTTCGCAAGCTTGTTTTGGTCGGCATTGAAGCTTTCCTGAGTCAAATAGCCATTGCTCTTGTATTTGTTTTCAATATCAGATGCAAGCTTCTGGATATCGCGCGCACGGCGTTGCTGTTCTGAATCGAATTGGTTGGAACGGCGCAACATAGCTTCATTAATGTCCTTAGCCAAATTGTATTGAGCCAACAATGAGTCTTCATCGATGTATCTTATCACCATAGCAGGTGATTCCTTTTCAGCTTCGGCAGCTACAGCAGCCTCATTGTTTTCCTTCTTACTGTCTGCACACGATGTAATCATCGCTGCACTCATAAATACTAACGCAAAAGTAGCTAGTTTACTCAAAATTTTCATTTCAATTAATATAGTTTTCTGTTATTATTAGCGTCTTTTCTCTTCAGAGGCGCAAGTGATGTTACGGTCACGCATTGCCTTGTTGGAATGTATGTGAGTGTCGGGGAACTTTCCGCCTTTCACAAAAAATATCCTCACGCCCAAAAGCATTACAGATAGTCCTACAATCAATATGCAAATAAGCAACAATTTCACTTCTTCGCCAAATTTTATTGCAAATATAGGAAAGGTTGTCCGATTATTTGCTCAACTCAAATTATTTTTTGTAACTTAGAGGGCAATTAAAGATTATTTTAACATAATTTTTGCATTCAAGAGTATATTATCAAATTAATTTAGAAATAAAATAATTCCATTATGACACTTAAAGACTTAAAACCAGCTTTGATTTGGGAAATTTTTGATGAAATCACAAAAATTCCTCGTCCTTCAAAAAAAGAAGAAAAAATACGCGAATATCTAGTGGATTTCGCAAAGAAACATAATGTAGAATATAAGGTTGACGAAGTAGGTAATGTGGCAATGTACAAGCCTGCAACTCCTGGTTGCGAGAATGCTCCTACTGTTGTTCTTCAAGGACACATGGACATGGTGTGCGAAAAGGCAGGCGACAGCAAGCATGACTTCGAAAACGATCCTATCGAAACTATCATTGATGGCGAATGGCTATATGCTAACAAGACTACCCTAGGTGCCGACAATGGTATAGGTGTGGCTGCAGGTCTTGCTGTCATGATCGACAACACACTGGTTCACGGACCTGTTCAAGCTCTGTTTACCGTTGATGAAGAAACTGGCATGACTGGCGCTAACAACTTGGGTGAAGGCATGATTACCGGTAATATTATCCTTAACCTTGACTCCGAAGACGAAGCGCAAGTGTTTATAGGCTGCGCAGGCGGTATTGATACTACTGCAACTTTCACTTATGAATCGGTAGCAGCTCCTGCAGGATATGAATACATTAAAGTGAACATCAGCCGTTTGCTTGGCGGACACTCTGGCAGCGACATTCACCGCGGACGCGCTTGCGCCAACAAATTGGCTGCTCGTTTCATCTGGGCAGAAATGAAGAAATTCCCTGTGGCTCTTGCTAGCATCAACGGCGGTAACCTTCGCAACGCTATCGCCTACGAAGCAGACTTCACTATAGGTGTTCCTGCTGCACACAAGCACGAACTGGTAGCCGATGTAAACAAGTTCATCGCCGATGTTGAATTCGAATACAAAGGCATTGAGCCTAACATGACTTTTGCTATCGAAAGCGCTGAAGCTCCTGCTACTGTTATCGACGAAAAGACTGCTAAGAATCTCATCTACGCACTATACTGCGCACCTCACGGAGCTATTACAATGAATCCTGACATTGAAGGCTTGACACAAACTTCAACCAACTTGGCTTCAGTGAAAATGAAGGAAGGAAACACTATCGTGGTTACAACTTCTCAACGAAGCATGATTGAAAGCTGCAAGCACGACATTGCACGCCAAGTGGAATCGGTATTCACTCTAGCTGGCGCGGTTGCTACTCACGGCGACGGATATCCTGCATGGCCTGCGAATGTGGATTCTAATATCCTTAAGGTTGCTATCAAGGCCTACGAAGAGCTTTACAACATCACTCCGCTTGTAACAGCTATACACGCCGGTCTAGAATGCGCGTTGTTCCGTGCTAAGTACGAAAATCTTGACATGATTTCATTCGGTCCTACTCTACGCGATGTACACTCACCTAAAGAACGCATGCACATTCCTGCAGTAGAGAAATTCTGGAATCACCTTGCTAAGATTCTAGAAATGGTAGGCAAGCAATAAATTCTCAATGCATAAAATCAGGAGGGCGAGTCATAATTGAACTCGCCCTCTTTTGTTATGCAAGAATACAATAACATTACCTACGGATAGTTTAATGCTATTTCAATAACTACACTGCACTTCCTGACATAAAAAAGAAAGATGCCCTGCGGACATCTTTCTTTCACATCTATATCTAATAATAGATTATTCTGCTGATTCTTCAGCTGCTGGAGTTTCAGCTGCTGGAGCAACTTCCTCAGCCTTAGCTGACTTGCGTGAACGGCGAGTGCGTGTAGCCTTCTTAGCGTCCTTAGCAGTCTTAAGCATGTTTTCATTATAGTCAACAAGCTCAATGAAGCAAGTCTTTGCGTTGTCACCTAGACGGTTACCCAACTTCAAGATGCGGGTATATCCACCTGGACGATCTGCGATCTTCTGAGAAATGTTTTGGAAAAGTTCAGTCACAGCTTCCTTGTTTTGAAGGTAACGGAACACAACGCGGCGGTTGGCTGTATCGTCTGTCTTAGCGCGGTTGATCAATGGTTCAGCGTAGATACGCAAAGCCTTAGCTTTAGCTAAAGTAGTGACGATTCTCTTGTGCATGATAAGAGAGATTGTCATGTTAGCCAAAAGCGCATCGCGGTGAGATTTAGTACGGCCTAGATGGTTGAATTTTTTATTATGTCTCATCGTTATTACTCTTTATCTAATTTATACTTTGAAATGTCCATTCCGAATGACAAATTCAGATTTTCAAGCAACTCGTCTAGTTCAGTCAATGACTTCTTACCGAAGTTACGGAACTTCAACAAGTCGGTTTTGTTGAATACTACTAGTTCGCCCAAAGTTTCCACTTCAGCCGACTTCAAGCAGTTAAGCGCGCGTACCGATAGATCCATATCCACCAACTTTGTCTTCAACAACTGGCGCATATGCAATACTTCTTCATCAAATTCTTCATTTCCTTCGGCTTCAGTTGGTTCAATAGCGATCTTTTCGTCAGAGAACAACATGAAGTGATGGATAAGAATCTTAGCAGCTTCTTTCAAAGCTTCCTTTGGAAGAATTGAGCCGTCGGTAGTGATTTCAAGTATAAGCTTCTCGTAGTCAGTCTTCTGCTCTACGCGATAGTTCTCAATAGCATACTTGACATTAACAATAGGAGTAAAAATCGTATCGATTGCAATTGTATCAATTGCATCGTTAGGATTCTGGTTCTCCTCAGCAGGCACATAACCACGGCCCTTGTTGATTGTCAATTCAAGATTGAAACCAGCGCTAGGATCCAAATGACATATTACCAAGTCAGGGTTCAATACTTCAAATCCTGTCAATACCTTGCTAATGTCACCGGCTCTGAACACATCCTGACCCGAAACTTTCACGGTAGCCTTTTCGGTTTCTACATCGTCAACAACCTTCTTCAAGCGCACTTTCTTCAAGTTCAAGATGATGTTGGTAACATCTTCTTTCACGCCTGGGATTGTAGCGAACTCGTGCTTCACGCCGTCAATACGGATTGAAGAAATTGCAAAACCTTCTAGTGAAGACAGCAATATTCTGCGCAAAGCATTACCTATTGTGACACCATAACCCGGTTCCAATGGACGAAACTCGAACTTTCCGAAGAAATTGTCGGCTTCCAACATCAATACCTTATCGGGTTTCTGAAATGCTAATATAGCCATGGATCTTAATTATTTTTATTGTTTAGAATACAACTCAACGATCAACTGTTCCTTGATGTTTTCAGGAATGTCTTCTCTTTGTGGAAGGTGAAGCATCTTTCCACCCTTTACACTTTCTTCCCACTCAATCCAAGGATACTTGCTGTGGTTGAAACCTGCTAGTGCATCCTCGATTACTTCAAGTGACTTAGATTTTTCGCGTACTGCGACTACTTCGCCTGGTTTAACTGAGTAAGATGGAATGTTTACAACACCACCGTTAACAGTGATGTGACGGTGAAGAACTAGCTGACGAGCTGCCGCACGAGTGCGAGCGATACCTAGGCGGTATACTACATTGTCAAGACGGCATTCTAGCATTTGAAGCAAAAGTTCACCTGTTACACCTTCCTTGCGAGCTGCCTTGTCAAACAAGTTGCGGAACTGCTTTTCAAGAACGCCGTAAGTGTACTTAGCTTTTTGCTTTTCCTTCAACTGAGTACCATACTCAGATAGCTTTCTTCTTTTATTGTTACCGTGCTGTCCCGGTGGGTAGTTTCTTTTAGCAAGAACTTTATCTTCACCGAAAATTGGTTCGCCAAATCTACGAGCGATTTTTGTTTTTGGTCCGGTATATCTAGCCATTTTTCTTTTAATAATTAAAGTTGATGAATCTTAGAAGTGCAGCCGCGATTGCAGAGAGGTTATAGTAATGCAATCCATTCACTTTTCAGACTCGTAATAATTAATACAAGAGTTATACAGATTAATGTTATACTCTTCTTCTCTTAGGAGGACGACATCCGTTGTGTGGTAGTGGAGTAACATCTACGATTTCTACAACTTCGATGCCTGCACCGTGGATTGCACGGATTGCAGATTCGCGTCCATTACCTGGTCCCTTTACATATGCCTTAACTTTTCTCAAGCCAAGATCAAATGCAACCTTAGCACAGTCTTCTGCTGCCATTTGAGCTGCATAAGGAGTGTTCTTCTTAGAACCTCTAAAGCCCATTTTACCAGCACTTGACCATGAGATAACTTGACCCTCACCATTAGCAAGGCACACAATAATGTTGTTGAAAGAAGAATGTACATGTAGCTGACCGATTCCGTCAACCTTTACATTGCGCTTCTTTGCTGCGACTGTCTTTTTTGCCATACTTAATTATTATTTAGTAGCTTTCTTTTTGTTAGCAACTGTTTTCTTACGACCCTTACGAGTACGAGCATTGTTCTTTGTGCTCTGACCTCTTACAGGAAGTCCGATACGGTGACGGATTCCACGATAGCAACCGATATCCATCAAACGCTTGATGTTCATCTGGATCTCGCTACGCAAGTCACCTTCCACTTTGTAATTTTCGCTGATTACCTCACGCACCTTAGCAGCTTGCGCATCGGTCCAGTCCATTACTTTAATATTCACGTCAACTCCAGCTTTTTCTAGAATTGTCTTTGCAGCGCTACGGCCGATACCGTAGATGTAAGTCAAGGCTATTTCACCTCTCTTGTTTTGGGGTAGGTCTACACCAACTATTCTTACAGCCATATTATTATAAAATATTTATTTCGCAAATAATAATAAATATTATCCTTGACGTTGTTTATACTTAGGATTCTTTTTGTTAATCACATACAAGCGACCTTTGCGTCTTACGATCTTGCACTCTGGGGTACGCTTCTTAATTGATGCTCTTACTTTCATATTTCTTAGTTTTTATTTGTATCTAAAAGCAATTCTTCCTTTAGTTAAGTCATATGGAGACATTTCCACTTTTACTTTGTCACCTGGCAGAATCTTTATATAATGCATTCTCATCTTTCCTGAGATGTGAGCGGTAATTTCATGACCGTTCTCCAATTCTACCCGGAACATTGCGTTTGACAATGCTTCCACTATAACTCCATCTTGTTCAATCGCGGTTTGTTTAGCCATATTCAGTATTATATTGATTTATCTCCAAGTACTTCTTCGATATAAGAGAACGATGTCAGTATATCTGCCTTTCCGTTATGGACTGCAATAGTGTGTTCAAAGTGTGCCGATGGTTTGCGGTCTCTAGTACGGCAAGTCCAGCCGTCACGCTCAAACACTACATTCTTGCTTCCCATATTAATCATTGGCTCTATTGCGATTACCAATCCATTCTTGATAAGAGGTCCGGTTCCGCGACGGCCATAATTTGGCACTTCTGGATCCTCATGCAGTTTCTTTCCCACTCCATGACCGGTAAGTTCTCTCACTACCGAATATCCTCGTTTTTCGCAATATTCCTGTATCGCGTTGCTTATATCTCCTATTCGTTTGCCTTCTTCAGCTTTTTCGATTCCCACATACAACGATTCCTTTGTTGTCTTAAGCAAAGCTTTCACCTCAGGTGCAACTTCACCCACGCAGAATGTGTAAGCTGAATCACCATTATAGCCATCTTTTACTGCGCCACAATCTATTGATACGATATCGCCTTCTTCTAGCGCGTAATTTGAAGGTATTCCGTGCACTACATTCTCATTGATTGAGATACATAGTGTGTTAGGAAATCCGTATAGTCCCAAGAAGCCGGGAACTGCGCCTTGCGAGCGGATGTACTCCTCTGCAATCTGGTCAAGTTTCAATGTTGTTACACCTGGCTTAATCCATTTTGCGACCTCTCCTAGTGTACGAGCCACTATAAGATTGGCTTCTCGCAATAGCTCTATCTGTTCCTCAGTCTTAAGATAAATCATTTTTTCAACGACTTATTCTTTATTAATAACCGCTTCCTGTTGTACGTCCCTTGAGTTTACCAGACTTCATCAATCCGTCATAGTGGTGCATCATCAAGTGGCTCTCGATCTGTTGCAATGTATCTAGCACTACACCAACCAAGATTAGAAGTGATGTACCTCCGAAGAATTGAGCGAAACTCTGGCTTACGCCACACACACCAGCAAATGCAGGTAGGATAGCTACCACACCTAGGAACAATGCTCCAGGCAATGTGATGCGTGACATAATTGAATCAAGATACTCCTCTGTTTTCTTTCCTGGCTTAACACCTGGAATGAAACCATTGTTGCGCTTCATATCTTCAGCCATTTGTGCTGGACGCACTGTAATTGCTGTATAGAAATATGTAAACGCTACAATCAACACGAAGTAAATTGCATTATACCAGAAGCCCTGCATATCGGTAATAGCTCTTGTGAAAGAACCTTGATTTGCACCAAAACCTGCAAAGGCAACAGGTATGAACATGATTGCTTGTGCAAAGATAATAGGCATCACGTTCGCTGCATTCACCTTCAATGGAATGTATTGACGAGCTCCACCATATTGCTTGTTACCTACAATACGCTTTGCATATTGTACAGGCACTTTGCGTGTTCCTTGTACCAATAGAATAGCACCGGCAATCACAGCAAATAGCATTACGATTTCTACCAAGAACATTACAAGACCACCTTGTGCTGTTGTCAAACGGCTAGTGAATTCTTGTACCAATGCACCTGGGAAGCGTGCGATAATACCTACCAAGATAATCAATGAAATACCGTTTCCTAGACCTCTGTCAGTAATCTTTTCACCTAGCCACATGATAAACATACTACCTGCAGCAAGAATCAATGTAAGATAAGCTGTTGTCCAGAAACCGAAGTGCGCAGCACCGCCAGCAGCATTAACTTGCACTTGCAAATTAACTAGATAAGCTGGACCTTGCAAAAGCAATATCACTACAGTCAAATAGCGCGTATACTGGTTTATCTTCATACGGCCGCTTTCGCCTTCGCGTTGCATCTTCTGGAATTGTGGCAATACCATTCCTAGCAACTGAATTACGATAGATGCGGTGATGTATGGCATGATACCCAACGCAAAGATAGATGCTTGTGAGAATGCACCTCCCGAGAACATATCAAGAAGCTGCATCAATCCTCCGCTAGCGAAGTTTCTCAATGCATCAATCTCACTTGGACTGATTCCCGGAAGAACCACATAACAACCAATTCGGTAAACAATTACCAAAAGTAGTGTTATTGTGATTCGTTTCCGCAAATCCTCAATCTTCCAAATGTTTTTTGTAGTTTCGATTAGTTTCATCTACTTTAAATTTTTTGGATAGAACCTCCAGCAGCTGTGATAGCTTCTTCTGCCTTCTTTGAGAAAGCATTAGCTTCTACAGAAAGTTTTGCAGTCAATGCTCCATTACCTAGAACCTTAACTAGCTTGTTCTTTCCTACCAAACCAGCTGCAACCATATCAGCTACTGTGATTGTTTCTACATTATTAGCTTCAGCATAAGCTTGTAGATCAACCAAGTTGATAGCCTTGTACTCAACACGGCTTCTGTTCTTGAAACCGAACTTAGGCACGCGGCGTTGAAGTGGCATCTGACCGCCTTCAAAACCTACCTTAGTCTTGTAACCAGAACGAGACTTCGCACCCTTGTGACCACGTGTAGAAGTACCTCCTTTGCCAGAACCGGCACCACGACCTATTCTCTTACCCTTCTTGTTAGAACCTACAGCGGGTTGCAAATTACTTAAATCCATATCGTTCAAATATTTTAAGCGTTCGCTACTTCTACTAGGTGACGAACTTTGTTAACCATTCCAAGAATAGCAGGAGTTGCCTCCTTTTCTACTACTTGATTCATTTTTCTCAACCCTAGAGCATCTAGAGTTCTCTTTTGTACAGCAGGACATTTAATTCTGCTCTTTACTTGCTTTATCTTAATTGTAGCCATCTCGTAACAAATTTTTAACCGTTAAACACTTGTTCCAATGAGATTCCACGATTTTGAGCAACCATCATTGGGCTTCTCAATTCGCTCAATGCTGCAATTGTAGCCTTTACAAGGTTGTGAGGGTTTGATGAACCCTTAGACTTTGCAAGCACATCGGTAATACCAACGCTTTCAAATACTGCACGCATCGCACCACCGGCCTTTACTCCAGTACCTTGAGATGCAGGCTTCAACATCACGCGAGAACCGCCGAATTTAGCGTCTTGTTCGTGAGGTATAGTACCCTTGTGCACTGGCACCTTGATAAGATTCTTCTTAGCAGCTTCAACACCCTTAGCGATCGCTGTAGTTACTTCATTTGCCTTACCTAGACCGTAGCCAACGATACCATCTTCGTTACCTACTACTACGATTGCTGCAAATGTGAATGTGCGACCACCCTTTGTTACCTTAGTAACGCGGTTGATTGCTACCAAACGATCTTTTAGCTCTATATCGTTAGTCGATTTTACTCTGTTATTCTTATTTGCCATAATCAATTAAAATTTAAGACCACCCTTACGAGCTCCGTCTGCCAATGATTTTACTCTACCATGGAACAAATAACCGTTACGGTCGAATACAACAGTTTCGATACCAGCTTCTAGCGCTTTCTTAGCAACTAGCTCACCAACCTTAGCTGCGATTTCTGATTTTGTTCCTTCTTCAATACCTTTAGAAGACGCAGATACCAATGTCTTACCAGCCAAATCGTCGATTAGCTGAGCATAGATAGCCTTGTTACTTCTAAAAACACTCATACGAGGACGCACAGCGTTACCAGACACTCTACCACGAATACGTGCTTTGATTTTATTTCTTCTTTGTATCTTAGTTACCATGATTGTCTAATTATTATTTGGCAGCTGCCGTTTTACCTGACTTACGACGAATAACTTCGCCAACAAACTTGATACCCTTACCCTTATATGGCTCAGGCTTACGGAAAGTACGAATCTTAGCACATACTTGACCTAGCAATTGCTTGTCGATAGATTCAAGAATGATAAGTGGATTCTTATTTCTTTCAGTCTTAGCTTCAACCTTTACTTCTGGTGGAAGCTGAAGATATATAGCATGTGAATAACCTAATGCAAGCTCAAGCACTTGACCTGTTGATGTTGCACGGAAACCCACACCAACCAATTCCAATTCCTTCTTGTAACCTTCGCTCACACCCACAACCATGTTGTTAATTAAAGCGCGATACAAACCATGTTGTGAACGATGTTCGATACCATCAGTAGGACGAGTGATCACCAATTGACCATCTTCTTCCTTAATCTTGATATCAGCGTGTACCTTTTGAGTCAATGTACCCTTAGGTCCCTTTACGGTCACTACATTTTCATCACTTACTGTTACTGATACTCCAGCAGGTATCACTATCGGCAATTTTCCTATTCTTGACATAATAATACCTCCTATTAATAAACGTAACACAATACTTCGCCACCAATCTGTTGAGCCTTAGCTTCCTTATTGGTCATCACACCCTTAGAGGTTGAGATGATAGCGATTCCTAAACCATTCAATACTCTAGGCATATCTTTGTAGCCTGTATATTGACGCAAACCCGGACGAGAAACGCGAGTCAAGCTCTTGATAGCGTTCACCTTGTCCACTGGATCATACTTCAACGCAATCTTGATTGCGCCTGAAGGCGTACCATCTTCTACAAACTTGTAGTTCAAGATGTAGCCTTTTTCAAAAAGGATCTTAGTGATTTCCTTTTTCATCTTAGAGGAAGGGATTTCAACAACTCTATGTTGAGCCTTGATCGCATTCCTCAATCTTGTTAAATAATCTGCTATTGGATCAGTCATAAAAAAATTGTTTAAATTGATTCGGAAGTTCCGAACAATATTTAATACTCTCTTTTAGCTTTGTTTGTTTCTTCTAGTTTACCAGCTCGCTTTCTTTACACCCGGTATCAAACCAGCCGATGCCATTTCACGGAATTGAATACGTGAAATACCGAATTGGCGCATATAGCCCTTTGGACGGCCAGTGATTTTACAACGGTTGTGCAAACGTACAGCTGAAGCGTTCTTTGGAAGTGCTTGCAAGCCTTCATAGTCTCCGGCTGCCTTAAGAGCGGCTTTCTTTGCAGCATACTTAGCTACAAGCTTAGCTCTCTTCACTTCACGAGCTTTCATTGATTCTTTTGCCATAGTTTAGTCTCTATTTATTTAGCGTTTGTAAATGGTAAACCAAATTCCTTCATCAATTCGTATCCTTCTTCGTCAGTCTTGGCAGTTGTCACGAAAGTGATGTTCATACCAGTCATCTTGTTAACAGAATCGATATTGATTTCAGGGAAAATAATTTGTTCAGTAATACCTACTGTGTAGTTACCACGACCATCAAACTTTCCAGGGATACCCTTGAAGTCACGGATACGAGGCAATGCGATGCGAATGAAGCGTTCCATGAACTCATACATCTTTTCGCCACGCAAAGTAACACGCGCACCGATAGGCATCTTTTTACGCACTTTGAAGTTAGAAATATCCTTCTTTGACAAAGTAGCTACTGCCTTTTGTCCTGTGATTGCAGTCAACTCGTTGATTGCAGTCTCGATAATTTTCTTATCTTGTGTAGCATCACCCAAGCCTTCGTTAAGAACGATCTTTTCTAGCTTTGGAGCTTGCATCACAGTGCTGTAGTTAAATTTCTTCATGAGAGCAGGCAATATTCTCTCATTGTATTCTTTCTTTAGACTTGCCATTACTTAATCTCCTCTCCTGATTTCTTAGAATAACGTACTTTAGCTCCGCTTTCATTGACACGGTAACCAACGCGAGTTGGCTTGCCGCTCTTTGGATCTATCAAGTTAAGGTTTGAAACATTGATAGGAGCTTCCATTTTCACGATGCCTCCTTGTGGATGCTTAGCACTAGGCTTGGTACTCTTTGATACCATATTGACACCTTCTACGATAGCTTTGTTCTTGCTCACAAGAACGCTTAGCACACGACCGGTCTTACCCTTGTCGTCGCCAGCGTTAACGTAAACTGTGTCACCCTTTTTGATATGTAATTTAGCCATTACTGTTTCTAGTTTATTTTATCAATTAGAGTACTTCAGGTGCCAATGAAACGATCTTCATGTTAGTTGCACGCAATTCACGAGCAACAGGTCCGAAAATACGAGTTCCACGAAGTTCACCTGCATTATTCAATAACACACATGCGTTATCGTCGAAACGGATATAAGAACCGTCAGCACGACGGATTTCTTTCTTAGTTCTAACGATTACCGCCTTTGATACAGTACCTTTCTTTACATCAGATGAAGGGATTGCGTGCTTAACTGTAACAACAATCACATCACCTACCGATGCATATCTGCGACCTGTACCACCCAAAACGCGGATACATAGCACTTCTTTAGCGCCACTGTTATCTGCAACTGTCAATCGGCTCTCAGTCTGTATCATATTACTTCACTTTTTCGATTATTTCTACCAATCTCCATCTCTTAGTCTTGCTCAATGGACGAGTTTCCATCAAACGCACCTTGTCGCCGATGCTGCACTCGTTCTTTTCGTCGTGAGCGTGGTATTTCTTTGTCTTGTTGACAAACTTACCATAAATTGGGTGTTTCTCCTTCCACTTGATTGTAACAGTGATAGTCTTGTCACCCTTGTTGCTAGAAACAACCCCAATTCTTTCTTTTCTTAATTTTCTAGTTTCCATTTAATTTGGGATTATTTTGATGATAATTCACGAGCTCTAATCTCGGTTTTCATGCGTGCAATCTCTTTTCTGTCCTTTGTAATCTTTGAAGGATTATCTAGAGGTGAGATTGCGTGGTTGATCTTAGTTTGCAAATATGCCTTTTCAGCCACTTCTAGTCTTTCCTTAAGCTCTTTATCGCTTAATTCTTTAATTTCAGCCTGTTTCATATCCTTAAAGTATTACACGTTTTGAGATTCGTCATAGTCACGACGCACGATAAACTTAGTAGCAACTGGGAGCTTTTGAGC
>JAFOXR010000039.1 GCA_017391675.1 Muribaculaceae bacterium | reverse complement strand
TTTTTTAGAATTTCACATTGGCGATTTTGGCGATTTTCTTCGGAAGGTCGGTGTTGTCGTTCAGTCCGTTGAATTCTTCGGCTCCTACTCCTATTGCAAATACTGGGGTGAAGTCGCCGGTATGGCCTGTTGTGGTCCAGCCTAGTCCGGTGTATTTGTTGAATACGCCGAATACATCGGCTACGAAGTTGCTGTAAGTAGCGTAGAGTGTCTTAATGTCTTCGGTTTGCTTTTCAACGAATGTTTTGTTGAACGAGTCCTTAATCAGTTTGTCGTCGCTTGTGTCCACCTTGATTGCGCCATAAAGTCCTAGATTGTCCTTGAGATAGCTTTCCATATCGTTCCATGTGATGGCGGTGCCTTTCTTCTGAAGTTCCTTGATGTAAGCTTCAAACATCTGGATAGATACTTTTTGATAATCGAGGTTTTTCAATGTGATGCGCTTGTTGCCCTTCTTGCCGAAAGTGAGACCGCCAGTATTGTGGTCGGCAGTGACCAGGATAAGAGTTTCGTCAGGGTGCTGCAAGTAGAAATCGTAGGCAATCTTTATGCCTTGGTCGAAGTTAAGGACCGATTTCACTACGCCTGGGTCGTTGGAATGCGCAGCCCAGTCGATGTTACCGCCTTCAATCATCATGAAGAACTTGTCGGGCGATACGCGTTGCAAGTGGTCAAGGCATGTCTGAGTAAGATAAGGAACATCGAAGTTCTCGTTGCCTAGGCTGTCCACGGTGTATCCGCAGTGTCCCGCTTTATTAGGCTTGTTAAGATAGATGATTTTGTCGTGGCCCTTCACCTTCTCGAATTCGTCTTTTCCTGTAGCAAAAGTGTAGCCAGCCTTCTTGATGTTGTCATACATGTCGGTTTCGGCACCTGTGTTATTGTTGCGGCTTAGCAAATTGTAGCCTGCAAGGAAGTCGAATTTGCTGTCAACGATATCGGAACCTGTTTCGTAGTACCACTTGCGTGAAGCTGCATGGCCATAGAAAGCAGCAGGGGTTGCATCGTTAAGGGTTACGGTAGTAGCGATAGCCACTCCATATCCATTTTCTTTAAGCGCGATAGCCACGCTGTTAACAGGAATGCTGTCGATAGTCACTCCCACCATGCCGTTGCCGGTCTTGCTGCCAGTAGCGAGCGCAGTACCTGCGGCAGCCGAGTCGGTGATTTGGCGATTGGCCGAGTAGGTAGTAGCCATAGAGGCAACAGGGAACTGCAGCATTTGCAGGTGTTGAGTGTTGTTAAGCACAGTGCGGTTATAGGCTTCGGCAACCATTACAGGAGCAAGTCCCATACCGTCGCCTATGAAATAAAAAATATACTTGGGAGCATTTGCCCAAGAGATGATACCTGCCGATAGGCAGATAATCAGCGATAGAATTCTTGAACGCATTTTAATGGGTTATTTAGTATTTAACATGGGCAAAGTTATGCATAATTTTTTTATAGACGATTTAGAAACCGATTAAAATTCTATAAAAATAATTACCAGTTTTGCGGAGGTCAATCGCTTTTGCCGCTATGTTTTTGAAATAAGCGCCCTATTCTGCGCCCATGCATTAATTCTCTGTTTTATAAGTTATATAGTATTCAATTAATTAGATAATAATCAAAAATAAAGAAAATTTTCATTATTTGTATTGCCAATAGGCATTTATTCAAAAAAAAAGTATTACTTTTGCAGGGAAAATTGATTGGAGAGCTAACTTCGATATAATTTTCAGTGTTTTAGGTAAAAAAGAAAAATACGAGAACATAACCTATATTAAAGAAATAGGAATTGATATTTTAACTAAATAAATTTATTTAAGAAAAATGACAAAAGTAGGTATTAATGGCTTCGGACGTATCGGTAGATTCGTATTCCGTGCTGCTCAAACAAGAAACGACATCGAAATCGTAGGTATCAATGACTTGTGTCCAGTAGATTACTTGGCTTACATGTTGAAGTATGACACAATGCACGGTCAATTCGAAGGCACAATCGACTATGATTTGGAAAAGAGCCTTCTTATCGTAAACGGTAAGAACATTCGTGTAACTGCAGAACGCAATCCTGCTGATCTTAAGTGGAACGAAGTAGAAGCTGAATATGTAGTAGAATCTACAGGTCTATTCTTGACTCAAGAAAAGGCTCAAGCTCACATCGAAGCTGGTGCTAAGTATGTAGTTATGTCAGCTCCTTCTAAGGACGCTACTCCAATGTTCGTTTGCGGTGTAAACTTCGACAAGTATGAAAAGGGTACTCAATTCGTATCTAACGCTTCTTGTACTACAAACTGTCTTGCTCCTATCGCTAAGGTTCTTAACGACAAGTGGGGTATCGCTGACGGTTTGATGACTACAGTTCACTCAACTACTGCTACTCAAAAGACTGTTGACGGTCCATCATTGAAGGACTGGCGTGGTGGTCGTGCTGCTGCTGGCAACATTATCCCTTCTTCAACTGGTGCTGCTAAGGCTGTAGGTAAGGTAATTCCTGAACTTAACGGTAAGTTGACTGGTATGGCATTCCGCGTTCCTACTCTTGATGTATCTGTTGTAGACTTGACAGTTAACTTGGCTAAGCCTGCTACTTATGCTGAAATCTGCGCTGCTATGAAGGAAGCTTCTGAAGGCGAATTGAAGGGTGTTCTTGGATATATCGACGAAGATGTAGTATCTTCTGACTTCCTAGGCGACGCTCGCACTTCTATCTTCGACGCTAAGGCTGGTATCGCTTTGACTGACACTTTCGTTAAGGTTGTATCTTGGTATGACAACGAAATCGGTTACTCAAACAAGGTTCTAGAACTTATCGCTCACATGAAGAAAGTTAACGGTTAATAAATCGTAACCTATATGAGTTTAAGGCTTGAAGCTGCGGCTTCGAGCCTTTTTGTTTTCCCCTACAAAAATATTACCTTTGTGCATAAATAGATGCTGTTATGAGAAAGATATTGACCGATGAAGAAATAGAAGCGCGAGTGGCTCGTGGAGTGGAACTTTTCAAGAGTGGATATAATTGTGCGCAATCTGTAGTGGGTGCGTTTGCCGACCTTTATGATGTGCCGCAGGACATGGCGATGCGCATGAGTGCATCGTTTGGAGGAGGCATCGGCCGTATGCGGCTCACTTGCGGTGCTGCAAGCGGAATGTTTATGCTTGCCGGTCTTGAAAACGGCTGCGCTACGATTGAAGAACCGCAGAAGCGTGCCGAGAATTATTCACTAGTGCAGGAACTTGCCGAACTTTTCAAGCAGGAAAACGGCTCAATCACTTGTGCCGAATTGCTTGGATTGCGCTCGGGGAAAGCGGAATCCCCTACCCCTGGCGCCCGCACTGCCGAATATTACAGCAAGCGGCCCTGCGCCATGATGGTAGAAACGGCTTGCCGCATCTTCGCCCGCCGTTGCTTGAAATAGAAATACAAAAAGCACCAGTACGGTGCTTTTTTGTTGTGTAATAAAGTTGTCGTTATTTAAGGGTGATGAAGTACATTGTGACAAAGCAAAAGTAGAATACACCTCGATTTTAAATAACTTCCTAGTATTCGCTGTACCAGTCGGGCTTTATCACTATGCCGAAGCGTAGGCGGGAATGGAATTTATTGTAGTCAAGCAGGTTGTCGCCATATCCATTGTAGTACTGCAAGAACATGTACTGGTTGTCTTTTTTGAAAAGCCGGTAGTTAAGCTCCACTATGGTGTTGAAATTGAGGTTCCACCCCTGTCTCTTGACTAGCGTGATAGCCATGCCGTATTTCTTGTCGTTGCTCATCACTTGCAGTCCGTTCTGGAATATTCCGCAGTAACGCAATATGTCGCGGTTATGCTGTCCGTCAACAATAGGAATCCAGTATTTGGCATGTATCATGAATTGCGGACTGATGTAAATAGACCCGCATAAGGATATCTTGTTCCAGCTGCGTGAATTATCATTATCTCTTCCGTTGCTTTCGTGCTCAATAAGTAACGAAGCCTTACCTATCACCCGGTCCTTGGCGATGAGCAGCTTACTTACACCTATCCCAGGATTGAAATTGAAGTCGTGAACCGGCATTGAATTTTCAAAAACATTCCAGAACACCTTCTGATTGTAGAATAGGAACAAGTAGGTGTTGAATGGCAGGGTACTCTTGGTGAGGCGTTGAGAGATGCTCACTTGGAATTTCACATCGGAATTGGTGGCGCTAGGTCTAGGACCTATGGCTGTACCTATCGTGAAATAGTTGTCCTTATATAGAGAAAAATGTGGAGCTTCATCAAATTCTTTGCGAATGCTGTCGGCATTAAATTCCTTATTGTCCAGTTTCACAATCTGAGCCTGGACCGATGATGTGAAACCGATGATGAAAAGCAATATTATGGCAGCGTATCTCTTCAGCATTTTGGTTAGGGATATTATTCACGGCAAAAGTAGATATAAAAATCCATTATTACAATTCTAAAATTCCCCTATAAGTAGTATAAAAGTCCTAATTCAAAATAAAACGCTCTGAAGAAGGTTGGAGTTCATGCTACGAAGTATATTGTCATTATAGAGGTATTTTAAGTTAAAATTGTAGCCTAAATTGTATTCAAGAACAAATTTAGGCGCATAATGATGAATAATTGTTGGGATAAAAGGCGTATAATGAGCGTTTTTTTGTATTTTTGCAAGATAATGGCTGAGAATGCCTTGAAATAACGATAATAATAAACAAATAAATATAGATTAAGACATGGGCTTACTAGATTTGAGCGAACAAGAGATCGTGAGACGCAACAGTCTTGCCGAATTGCGCAATATGGGCATTGAACCATATCCTGCAGCAGAATATACAGTGACAGCACATACAACCGATATAAAGGCTGAGTTCAAGGACGACGAGCCAGAACGCGAGGTTACTATTGCCGGTCGTGTGATGAGCCGCCGTATTATGGGTAAGGCTTCTTTCATGGAATTGCAGGATTCAAAGGGCAGAATACAAGTGTATATAAGCCGCGACGACATTTGTCCCGATGAAAACAAGGATATGTATAATGTCGTATTCAAGAAATTGCTTGATATAGGCGATTTCGTAGGAATCAAGGGTTTTGTGTTCCGCACTCAAATGGGAGAAATCACAGTTCACGCCAAGGAACTCACTGTGCTAAGCAAGTCGTTGCGACCACTTCCTATCGTGAAGATGAAGGACGGTGTAGTCTATGATGCATTTGACGATCCAGAATTGCGTTACCGTCAGCGTTATGTTGACTTGGTGGTGAATGAAGGAGTTAAGGAAATCTTCATCAAGCGTACTAAGGTATACAGCTCAATGCGTGAATATTTCAACAGCAAGGGATATCTTGAAGTTGAGACCCCTATCCTTCAGTCAATTCCTGGTGGAGCGGCAGCTCGTCCGTTCATCACTCACCACAATGCTCTTGACATACCATTGTACTTGCGTATTGCCGACGAACTTTACTTGAAGCGTCTTATCGTGGGCGGTTTCGAGGGCGTATATGAATTCGGTAAGAACTTCCGTAACGAAGGTATGGACCGCACTCACAACCCAGAGTTCACTTGTATGGAAATATATGTATCCTATAAGGATTATAACTGGATGATGGACTTTACCGAAAAGATGCTTGAAAAGGTATGTTATGATGTGAACGGAACTCATGAAGTGAAGGTGGGTGACCACATGATAAGCTTCAAGGCACCTTTCAAGCGCGTTACAATGCTTGACAGTATCAAGGAATTTACAGGTTATGACCTTACAGGCAAGGACGAAGACGAAATACGCGCTATCTGCAAGGAATTGAAGATGGAAGTAGACGAAACAATGGGTAAGGGCAAGCTTATCGACGAAATCTTCGGAGAATTCTGCGAAGGCAACTATATCCAGCCTACATTCATCACCGACTATCCTGTGGAAATGTCGCCGCTTACTAAGCGCCACCGCTCAAATCCTGACCTTACTGAGCGTTTCGAACTTATGGTTAACGGAAAGGAATTGTGTAACGCATATTCAGAGCTTAACGATCCAATCGACCAGGCAGAACGCTTCAAGGAACAGCTTCGCTTGTCGGAAAAGGGTGATGATGAAGCAATGTTCATCGACCAAGACTTCGTGCGTGCACTAGAATACGGTATGCCTCCAACATCGGGTATGGGTATCGGTATGGACCGTCTTGTTATGCTTATGACAGGTCAAAGCACTATTCAGGAAGTGCTTCTATTCCCGCAAATGCGTCCCGAAAAGGTCGCTAAGCGCGATGCAGCGAGCAAGTATGTAGAAATAGGCGTACCCGAAGAATGGGTAGAAGTAATCCAGAAAGCCGGATACTTGACCGTAGAAAGCATGAAAGAAGCCAATCCAGGCAAATTGATGCAGGAAATCTGCGGCTTGAACAAGAAGCACAAGCTAGGCTTGAAGAATCCAGGTAATGAGGAAATCGCAAGCTGGATTGAAAACGCTGGCAAGTAAAGCAAAACATAGAGGGGAGATAGGGATATGGATAATGTTTTTCCTGGCAAAATAGCAGTGATGGGGGGCGGAAGCTGGGCTACCGCTCTTGCCAAACTGTTGCTGGATAATAACAAGGAAGAAAAAATCATGTGGTATATGCGGCGCGACGACCGTATAGCCGATTTCTTACGCACTGGGCACAACCCGGCTTATTTGAGCGATGTGCGCTTTGACACTAGCCGGATAGAATTCTTCAGCGATATCAATGAGGTGTGCAGTAAAGCCGATACGCTGTTGCTTGCGATGCCGTCGCCATACATGAAGGAGCATTTGAAGAAGATTTCGGTAGACCTCAGCGACAAGTATGTGATAACAGCAATCAAGGGTATCGTACCCGATGAAAATGTGGTTATCACCGAATATATGCGTGACTTCTATAAGGTGAAACCCGAAAATATTCTTGTCGTGAGCGGTGCTTGCCATGCCGAAGAGGTAGCATTGGAACGAATGTCTTATCTTACAGTAGGTTCTGAGAACGAAGAATTGAGCCATCGTTTCGGTGAACGCTTGAATGGACCTAAGATGAAGACCGTGGTGTCCCGTGATGTTACAGGCATTGAATACGGGGCAGTGCTCAAGAATGTATATGCTATTGCATCGGGTATACTTCACGGCATGAAGATAGGGGACAATTTCCAGGCTATGCTTGTGAGCAACGCTATCAAGGAGATGGCCCGATTCCTGAATAAAGTGAATCCGTGTGAACGAAACATATGCGATTCGGTTTATCTTGGTGACCTGCTTGTGACCTGCTACTCAAAGTTCAGTCGCAATCATAACTTCGGTTCAATGGTTGGTCGAGGTCTGTCGGTAAAATCGGCCATGATGGAAATGGAAATGGTTGTGGAAGGTTATTACGGCACCAAGTGCATATATGAAATCAACAAGACTTATGGCGTGTATATGCCTATTCTTGAGGGTATGTATGAAATTCTGTACAACAGAGTCTCTCCAGCTGCAGCAATAAGGAAAATAGCAGCTCAATTGGTATAATTATTTAATTCATAATAGAATGAAAAAGATTCAGGTTAACAATCAAAATGTGCTAGGAACAGTGAGTGAAGAAGCAATAAAGGCTTTGAATCCTGCTGCTGCCGATGCTATTGAGAAATTAGACAAGGGAACAGGCGCTGGAAATGATTTTCTTGGTTGGGTGAAACTGCCAGGAGAAATGCCAGAAGCTTTGCTGGACGAAATTAATGATGCCGCAAAGGCTTTTGACGGTTGCGAATATGTGGTTGCTATTGGTATTGGAGGTAGCTATCTTGGTGCAAAAGCTGTAATTTCTGCTCTAAGCGATTCATTTGCAGAATACAAGCCAGCAAAAGGCCCAAGAGTGCTTTTTGCAGGACAAAATATTGGCGAAGACTATACCTACGAATTGGTAGAACTTCTTAAGGGAAAGAAATTCGGTATTATAGTTATTTCAAAGTCGGGTACAACCACTGAACCTGCTATCGCGTTCCGCATTCTTAAGGAACTGTTGGAAGCGCAAGAGGGCAAGGCGGGAGCATCAAAGCTAATTGTAGCTATTACCGATGCAAAGAAAGGCGCTTTGCGTAAGCTTGCTACCGAAGAAGGTTACAAGACATTTGTTATCGCCGACAATGTGGGTGGCCGTTTCTCGGTTCTTACTCCAGTAGGCCTTCTTCCTATTGCCGTTGCAGGATATGATATCAAGGCGCTTGTAGAAGGTGCGCGCGCTATGCAGAAGGCAACAGCTGAGGCTGGTGAAGATAATATAGCAATGAAGTATGCTACAACTCGCAATGCGTTGTATCAGGCAGGCAAGAAGATTGAAATCCTTGTTAATTACAATCCTAAACTTCACTATTTTGCTGAATGGTGGAAACAGTTGTATGGCGAAAGCGAAGGCAAGGACAAGAAGGGCATTTTCCCTGCATCGGTTGATTTCACTACCGACCTTCATTCTATGGGACAATGGATTCAAGACGGTGAGCGTACAATTTTCGAAACAGTTATCACTGTAGAAGAACAGTCTCACAACATGGTGATTCCTAGCGATGAAGCCAACCTTGACGGATTGAATTATATTGCAGGAAAGCGCATTGACGAAGTGAATAAGATGGCCGAGCTAGGTACTCGCATTGCTCATGTTGACGGTGGTGTGCCAAATATGATTATCACGCTTCCTCGTCTTGACGAAAAGTGCTTGGGTGAACTTATCTATTTCTTTGAAATAGGTTGTGGTATAAGCGGTTATATACTAGAAGTGAATCCGTTTAACCAGCCAGGAGTGGAGGACTACAAGCGTAATATGTTTGCTCTTCTTAATAAGCCTGGCTACGAAGAAGAAAGCAAAGCTATCCAAGCAAAGTTGAAGTAATTGTACTTATTATAATCAAAAGGCACGGAACAGCATGGTTTCGTGCTTTCTGATATATGAATTTTTATTTCTAACTTTGCGCTCGTTAATATGCAGAAAATCAACAATTAATAGAATATAAAATGTTCAAGAAACGATTATTTACAGCCCTTTTGGCGGTGTTAATGGTAGCAAGTGCAATGCAAGCTGCTAACCCAAAGCGCGAATTCCGTTCGGCATGGCTTGCCACTGTAGCCAATATTGACTGGCCAAAACAAAAAGGCATATCCGAGACGGTAATTGCGCAGCAAAAGTCTTCGTTGAATGCAATACTGGATCGCATGGTAGAATTGAATATGACAACCGTGTGTTTTCAAGTGCGATCAATGAGTGATGCGTTGTATGAATCAAGCTATGAACCATGGGCCGACCAGATGACAGGTGTTCGTGGTCAACATCCTGGTTGGGATCCGTTGAAATATGCCGTGGAAGAATGTCACAAGCGAGGACTTGAGATTTATGCATGGGTAAATCCGTTCCGTTGGGCTAGTTCGGGTGATCTCAATAGATGGACTACGCCATTTGATGAAGAAATCAAGAGCAAGGGTTGGTTGTTGAGTAATGGTTCATATATAGTTATGAATCCAGCATTGCCAGCTGTGCGTGCTCACATTGTAAATGTGTGTAAAGAAATCATCACAAAGTACAGCGTTGAAGGTATGATTTTTGATGACTATTTCTATCCTAGTGGAGGAATGGCCGAAAATTCAACAGCAGCCGACTATAATCTTTGGAAAAATAGCGGCACTTCAATGACAATAGGAGACTGGCGCCGTCAAAATGTAAACGATGCAATCAAGGAAATTTATGACATGATTCAAGATGTTCGCCCTGAAGTGCGTTTTGGTCTTGCTCCTCCGGGAACTGCCGGTGCATCGGCGAGCAAATACGGCTTGACAATGTGTCCTGCGGGATATGACGGGCAATACAAATCTCTATATGCCGATCCTCTTTACTGGATGGCCAATCACATTGTGGATTATATGTCTCCGCAAGTCTATTGGCACAATGACCACCGTCTTGCAAAGTTTGGACCTTTAGCTAAATGGTGGTACGAATTGGCAGCGCATTTCAAGAATGTGCACTGCAGCATGAGTGTTAATATTTATGACCTTGTTACATCAATGGGCAGTCAGGCCGATTTGGGAAACACAGAAGCTCACTATAAAGAACATGTTACCAATATCAAGCAATCGCGTGAATATGCTGCAGCTCTTGGTTTAAAAGCGTTCGGCTCAAATTTTTACAGTATCCAGTATTTATGTTCGCCTTACAAAGCTCATGGTGATTATCTGGCACAAAACTGTTTCCAGACAAAGGCTCTTGTCCCTGTGGTAGATTGGAAGAAAGCAAAAAGTTACAATGCAGTAACCGGTCTTGTTTATACCGATGGCAAGCTATCATGGGATCCTGTAACCGATGGTATGTCAACTATTCGTTATTCAGTGTATGCAATACCTACAACAGTATCTCAAAAAGCAGCAATGAATAGCGATGGCGATGGCTTTGATGCTAAATATTTGCAAGGAGTAAGCTATTTACCTACTTTCTCAATCTCGTCTAATCTGCAAAGTGGATATTGGTATGCAGTGTGTGTGTATGACGGATACGGAAATGAACATGCAGCGGCAACAACCGACTTTGATTATAACGGTCCGGAACCCGGTGCGATGGCGAATTTTATGATAATAATGGCACAGTATCGGTAGAATGTGTATGGTTTAAGACCGTTGATAACGGAGGTATCACATTTGCTGAAAACGGCGGCTTGAATCGTGCGTTCTGTGCCGTGGGTGACTATGTATACATTGCAGGTCGTGAGGCTAATTCATCTACTGCTGCCACTTATCTACGCAAGATTAATGGTGCAACAGGTGCAACAGTAGGGGATATCAAACTTGGTGCAGAGGCATCGGTCGGTCTATATCCTTGTAATGATGTTATTAAAGATCAAAGTGGAAATGTGTGTGTAACCAATCTTACAACTAATGCCAAAACTACTCCTGTAAAGGTTCATCTTGTAAATCTTGAAACAGGTGCGTTGACCGAAGTTGCTTCGCTTATAGTTACAAGTACAATTCCTAATGTAGAAAATCCACGCATCGACCATGTTGCTCTTTGGGGAGATGTGACAACAGGTAAATTCACAGTATATGCTGCTATTTCATCATCTGCATCGGTAGTTCGTTGGAACTTTGAAGGTGGAACTCAGGTTTCGGAACAAGTGTGTACCGTAGCACAATTCTACCCGGAAACAGCGACCGACTTCGGTACTGCTCCACGCGTGGTGCCTGCATCGACTACTGCATTCTATATTGATGGTGGAAATACTGCATGGTCTCGTTACTTGTTTGCAAATGGCCGTTTGTCGGAATCGTTTACCGAAAATAAATCATTGTCTCCTACTTCTTACTGGGCTAATGGTGGTACTTTCTTCACTCTAAATAATATGTACTACATGACATATTCAAGTGCCGATGATCAAGAAGGATATAAGTTTACAATGGCATCTTCTTCGTCAAAGAATATGAGTTTTGACACGATGAACTACTTGTGGACTTTGCCAAGAAACGGTATGGGTACAACCAATAGCGGTACTGCGCAAGCAAGTGTAGACTATGTGCAAGTGGGCGAAGACATGGTGAGAGTTTACTACTATGTGCCCGGTGTAGGTCTTTGCGCTTATGAAATAAAGGATTCTGCCGCGTCGAGCGTTGAAGAAACAATCGCCGGTGGTGTGTCAATCTCGGCTGCCGGAAACATCGTGAAGGTGAGTGAAGCGGCTCAAAGCATCGGTGTTTACAATATGATGGGCGCACAAGTGGCAAGCATTAACAATGCTGCCGAACTTGAAGTGAATGTACCAGCAGGTATCTACATTGCAGTGGCAATGGTTAATGGTAAATCTTACAAGCAAAAAGTGGTATTGAAGTAAGGGAACTTCAATTTTAACGATAAGAATAGGGCGTATCTTTCAAAAGATGCGCCTTATTTTTTTGAATATTAAAATAATATACTAATTTTGCACTTACGCATTTAATTCAGATAACTAAAACTATTACTTATATGACCAAGAAACACTTCCTTGCTGTCGCAATGGCTGTTCTGATGGCTGCGGGCAGTCTATTTGCGCAAAATAATCCCAAACGCGAATTTCGTTCGGCATGGATTGCCACAGTATCTAATATTGACTGGCCAAAACAAAAGGGTACATCTGCCGCAATCGTTTCACAACAAAAAGCCGATCTTGTAACAATGATTGATCGCATGAAGGAACTTAACATGACAACCGTGTGCTTCCAAGTGCGTTCAATGTGTGATGCAATGTATAAATCAAGTTATGAACCTTGGGCTTCATATTTGACGGGTACTCGTGGACTTGATCCGGGTTGGGACCCGTTAGCGTTTGCTGTAGAGGAATGTCATAAACGCGGAATAGAGGTGTATGCGTGGGTAAATCCTTATCGTTGGGCAAGTTCTGGCGATTCTAACACTTGGAATACTGAATTTGACCAAGAAGTGAAAAACAAAGGTTGGTTGATTACTAATGGTACATTTACCGTGTTGAATCCGGGATTACCTGAAACTCGCGAACATATTGTGAAAGTGTGTAAGGAAATCATTACAAATTATAGTGTTGAAGGATTGATATTTGATGACTATTTTTATCCGGTAGGAGGAACAAGTGAGAAACGTGATGCACCGGATTATGCTTTGTGGAAGAGTAGTAATTCCGACATGACGATAGGTGATTGGCGTCGTGATAATGTGAACAAGATGGTTCGCGATGTGTATAACATGGTACAAGAAACTCGCCCTGAAGTGCGTTTTGGTATAGCTCCTCCGGGAACTGCAGGTGCTTCGGCAAGTAAATACGGATTGAGCATGTGTCCTGCAGGATATGATGGTCAATATACTTCATTGTATTCAGATCCGCTTTATTGGATGGCAAATCATATTGTGGACTATATGTCACCGCAGGTTTATTGGCATAATGACCACTCAATGGCAAAGTTTGGACCATTGGCTAACTGGTGGTATGGCTGTGCTGCAAAATTAAAAAATGTGCATTGCAACATGAGTGTGAATATTTATGACCTTATTCAGTCAATGGGTTATCAAGCCGATTTGGGTAACACTGAGGCTCACTATAAAGAACATGCTACAAATATTAAGCAATCTCGTCAATATGCAGCATCTAACGGAGTAAAAGCGTTTGGTTCAAACTTGTACAGTATTCAATACCTTTGCGGCTCTTTTAAAGCACACGGCGACTATTTGGCACAAAACTGCTTCCAAACAAAGGCGCTTGTGCCTGTGGTGGACTGGAAACAGGCTAAAAGTTACAATGCGGTAACCAATCTTGCTTATACCGATGGTAAATTGTCTTGGGATCCTGTTACCGACGGGAAAACAACCATTCGTTATTCAGTTTATGCAATTCCTACTTCGGTATCGGAAAAGGCAGCCATGGCTAACGACGGCGACGGTTTCGATGCAAAATATCTTCAGGGCGTAACTTATTTGCCAAACTTTGCTATTTCGTCTAATCAACAAGTAGGGCACTGGTATGCAGTGTGTGTGTACGATGGTTATGGCAACGAGCACCCTGCGGCAATCACCGATTTTGATTACAATGGTCCGGAACCAGGTGCCGATGGCGAATTTTATGGCAGCGAAGGTACGCTGACAGTTAAGAGTATCTGGTCTCGCACAGTAGAAAACGGAGGAATCTCATTTACCGGAGGAATCGGTAACTTAAATCGTGCATTCTGTGCTGTGGGCGACTATGTATATATTGCAGGTCGTGAGTCTAATTCATCTACTGCTGCCGCTTATTTGCGCAAGATTAATGGCACAACAGGCGAAATAATAGGGGATATCAAACTTGGTGTAGAAGCATCGGGGGAATTATATCCTTGTAACGATGTTATTAAGGACCAAAGCGGAAATGTGTGTATAACCAACCTTACAGCAAATGCTCAAACGACTCCATTAAGGGTTCATCTTGTAAACATTGAAACAGGTGCGTTGACCGAGATAGCATCTTTGAAAATCACAAAGACTATTCCTGCCGGAACTTATCGCATCGACCACGCGGCAATCCTTGGTGATGTGTTATCGGGTGATTTTGCGATATATGCGGCGGTATCTTCTACTGCATCGGTAGTGAGATGGACATTTACGGGCGGCAAGCAAACTAACGAAGAGGTGAGCACCGTTACCAAGTTATATCCAGAAACAGCGACCGACTTCGGTTCAGCCCCACGCGTAGTGCCTGTAACAAGTTATTCTTACTTTATAGATGGTTCTAATATTGCTTGGTCGCGCTATGTGTTCTCAAGCGGAACTTTGCAAGACTCGTTTACCGAAAAGGCCTCAATTGCTCCTACTTCTTTCTGGGCTAACGGTGGTACTTTCTTCACTCTTAACAAGAAATATTTTATTACATATTCAAGTGCCGATCAACAAGAAGGATTCAAGTTTAATGTGGCATATTCTACTAATAAAAATATGGGATTTGACACGATGAACTATTTGTGGACATTGCCAAGAAGTGGTATGGGTACTGTTGCCAGTGGTACCGGACAGGCAAGTGCCGACTATGTGCAAGTGAACGATGCTACAATAAGGTTATATTATTATGTTCCAGGCATAGGAATCAACGCTTACGAACTAGAGGATACAACAGTTTCGGGCATAGAAGAAAATGTTGCGAGTGAGATATCTGTCATAGTAGCAGGCAACACCATTAAGGTAAGTGAAGTTGCTCAAAGCATCAATGTATATAACATGATGGGTATGCAAGTGGCTCATGCAGCTAATGTCCAGGAAGTAGATGTGAATGTTCCTTCTGGAATTTATATAGTTGTTGCAATTGTTGACGGTGTTGCATATAAGCAGAAAATTGTGGTGAGATAATAGGTTTTTAAACTATTATAGATTGAAAAATGAGGGTGCATCTTTTAAAAGGTGTACCCTCATTTTGATGGTTTTTAAAATTTTATACTATCTTTGCATGTTAAAGTGTGATAATACCACCACAGGGAAAAACAAAAAACTATTACCTATATGTCAAAAAACCGTCTTTTTGTAGCCTTATTGGCTCTAGTATTAACTGCGGGAAATCTTTTCGCAGCTAATCCGAAACGCGAGATGCGTTCAACATGGCTTACACTAGTTGAAAACATTGACTGGCCTTATACAAAAGGTTATACCGAAACTACTGTAGCTAAGCAAAAACAAGAAATGATTGCCTATCTCGACAATCTAGAAGATCTGAACATGACATCTACCTGTTTTCATATACGCACAATGGGAGATGCTGCGTATCCTTCAAAATATGCTCCATGGTCAAGTTATATTACCGGAACTCGTGGCAAAGATCCGGGTTGGGACCCACTAGCATTTTTTGTTGAGGAATGCCACAAGCGTGGTATTGAGGCTTATGTGTGGCTGAATCCTTATCGCTGGAGCTCAAAAGGCATAAATACTTGGTCTACCGAACAGGACTTGGAATGGAAAAACAATAACATGCTTATAGTGGGTGATAATGGTACTTATGTAACATTTAATCCTGCCTTGAAAGAAACTCGTGAACTCATTGTAAATGTAATAAAGGAAATTGTCACAAATTATGCTATCGACGGTATGCTGTTTGATGACTATTTCTATCCTAGCGGCGGTACTACCGAGAGTTCTTCGGCTCCCGACTATGAGCAATACAAGGCAAGCGGTACAACAATGTCAATAGGAGACTGGCGTCGTCGCAATGTAAATGACATGGTTGCCGACTGCTACAATACCATTAAGGAATTGCGCCCCGATGTGCGTTTTGGTATCGGTCCTGCAGGTGTATCGCACAAGTCGGCTAGCAAATATGGTCTTCCATCAGTGTCTTCTTATGGCTCATCGGCAAGCGACTGGCAATACGCTCAAATCTACTGTGACCCGTTGACATGGATGTATGAAGGTACGGTAGATTTCATTTCTCCGCAGCTTTACTGGGAAACTACACACTCAACCAATGGCTATGCCGAATTGACTCACTGGTGGAGCGATGCCGCAGCTAAATTCAACTGTCATTACTATGCTAGTCAAGCATCATATAAAGTAAATAATTCGGGTTGGGGTGCTGCCGAAATTGCTAAGCAAGTAGAACTCAACCGCAAATATATGAAGAATAACAACTGCGGTAGTATTTATTATAATACAATCTCTTTCAAGAGCTACTTGAGTTCACTGGGTAACGATGTATATTCTACTCCAGCCCTTACACCGGAAATTACATGGAAGGGTGGCGATAGCTATAACGCAGTAGGGAATCTTGCTTATAACGATGGCAAATTGACTTGGGATTCTGTGAAGAATGGAAACGCAATCATTCGCTATACTGTATATGCTGTGCCTATGTCGGTAACTGCCGATGATGCATTGTCGGCCGACGGCGATGGTTATGATGGTAAGTATTTGCAAAAGGTGGTATATACTAATAGTTTTGAACTTCCTGCCGATAAGCAGGCTGATCATTGGTATGTAGTGCAGGTGTTTGACGGTTATGGTAAAGAACACACCGCAGCAATCGTTAATTATCCCGACGGGGAAGCCGAGAAGGTAACTATTACCGCTCCAGTAAATGGTGCAGCAACTGTTTGGGATCAAGAATTCTCATGGAGTGCAATCGAGAATGGCTCTTACACTGTAGAAGTTGCCAGTGATAATAAATTCTCTAAGATTCTTTATAGCAAAAATAAAATCACAACAGCAAAGGCCACTATCGACCTAGGATTTACCGAAGACGGCAAGACTTACTACTGGAGAGTGCTTGCTTCTCAACCTAAAAAACTTCAATCGGTGAGTGATGCAGCTACATTTGTTGCTCCTACTCGTACAGCAGGAGTTGGAGCGAAACTTATGGCTCCCGATGAAGGTGCAAGCATTGAAGATGAATGTTATTTCCATTGGACTGCCGGTACTGGTAATGAAATATACACTATTGAAGTATCTGCAGAAAAGGATTTCGCTACAATTAAGTATACAAAGGATATTGAGGCGACTAATCCAGAACAAGAAACTATATCTCATGAAGTACCTGCTTCATTGTTTGGAAAGGGAACTTTCTATTGGAGAGTGATTACAAAGGGTGACCGCATTACTCCAGGCGTTTCTGAAGTGAGATCATTCACCGTTACTAAGATTTCGGTAGGAAATTTTGAGCCTGGTTATGAGATGAAGACTGATGCTGATTCATATGAAGCAGCAGGTACATTGTCGGTAACTAATTTGTGGCTTCGTTCAATCCGTGAAGGATATAAAAATATTACCTTTGGCGAAAATGGTTCGTTCAACCGTGGTATGTGTGCTGTGGGTGATTATGTGTATGTGTCTGGCCGTAGCGAAAACTCTTCGGGTGCAAGCGCTTATTTGAATAAGTATAGCGGTGTCACAGGTGAGTTGGTTGAAAAGCTGATGCTTGGTTCAGAAGCGGCGATGGCATATTATCCTTGTAACGATGTGATTAAGGATTCAAAAGACAATATCTGTATCACTAACCTTACTCTAGATGCAAGCTCTAACCCATTGGCAGTGCTTTGGGTGAATCTGGAAGACGGATCTCTAACAAAGGTTGCATCGGTTTCTACAACTTCAAAATACCGTATTGACCATGTCGCTCTATGGGGTGATGTTTCAACAGGAAACTTTACTGTATATGCAGCGATAAGAGAATCAAAACTGGTTATGCGTTGGATTTATGAAAACGGAAAACTCTCCAAGTCGGAAACTTGTACTGTTAAGTCGACCTATTCGGGCAGTACCTTCGGTATGGCACCACGCATGATAGTTATTGATGAAGATACTCTTCTTATCGATGGAGGAAATGCTTACATGACTCTTTACAGCTTCTCAACAAAAGAAATGCTTAGCTCATTCAAGGACAATACGGCTCTAGCTCCTATCGGACCTGAAGGCAACGGGGCTACGCTGTTCACGCTTAAGGGTAAGAAATATTTCGTGTATTCTTATGGCGATGATGCTTTAAATGAAGGTGTTGCAACAGGAAATACGCCATGGACCTTCAATGTGGCATCGGTAGATAATGATTTGGACTTTGCTTCAATGAAGCTGCTTTGGACTTTGCCAAAGGGTGGATTGGGTAATGTTTATAGTGCTACGGCTCAAGCTCCAGTTGACTATGTGCATGTAGATGGCAGTACAGTGAGAGTATACATGTATGTTCCCGGCTGTGGCTTGGCAGCATACGAAATCACCGATACTGGTGCAACTGGAATAAATGAAGTTGCAGAGAATGCACCTTCAATAAAGATTGCGGGAAGTACAATCTTGTTGGGTGCTCAGGCCGAGTCGGTAGATGTATACAATGCGATGGGCGGCAAGGTTGCTCATGCCGAAAATGTGTCGTCATTGGAAACAGGATTGTCATCAGGTATGTATATCGTGGTTGTGAAAATCAATGGTACAGCATACGCACAAAAAACAGTAATAAAGTAATTAATCGAAATATAACATGAAAAAGAACCGTTTTTTAGCAGTGTTATTGACTGCTTTAATCTTTGCGGGTAATATGTGGGCTGAGACAGCCCCAAAACGCGAATTCCGTGCAGCATGGGTTGCAACTGTAATGAATATAGACTGGCCTAAGCAAAAAGGTACTTCAGCTTCGGTAATTGCAGCTCAAAAAGCAGACCTTATTACCATGCTTGATGCAATGGAAAATCTTAATTTGACAACACTTTGTTTCCAGGTGCGCTCAATGAGTGATGCGATGTACAAGTCAAGCTATGAGCCATGGTCAAGTTATTTGACAGGAACACGCGGAACCGATCCAGGTTGGGATCCATTAGCGTTTATGGTTGAGGAAAGTCACAAGCGTGGTATAGAAGTGTACGCATGGGTAAATCCTTTCCGTTGGGCAAGTTCGGGCAGTAGTACCTATTGGACTACATCATTTGACACACAAGTGAAGAATAAAGGCTGGTTGATGACGAATGGTTCTTATACTGTTTTAAATCCTGCATTGACCGATGTGCGTGCTCACATTGTGAATGTATGTAAGGAAATCATCTCCAACTATGATGTGGAAGGTATGATTTTCGACGACTATTTCTATCCTAGTGGCGGTACATCTGAAGGTTCTGATGCGCCTGACTATTCACTGTGGAAGAGTGCCAATTCTGGAATGACTATTGGCGACTGGCGTCGTAACAATGTGAATACTGCAATCAAGGAAATCTACGACATGATACAGGCTACTCGTCCTGAAGTGCGTTTTGGTATAGCTCCTCCTGGAACGGCAGGTGAGTCGGCAAGTAAATATGGCTTGACAATGTGTCCTGCAGGATATGACGGTCAATACAAATCTCTATATGCCGATCCTCTTTACTGGATGGCAAATCATATTATTGATTTCATGTCACCACAGGTATACTGGCACAACGATCACAAACTTGCAAAGTTTGGACCTTTGGCTAACTGGTGGTATGGCTGTACAGCAAAATTGAAGAATGTGCATTGTAGCATGAGCGTGAATGTGTATGACCTTGCTACATCGATGGGAAGTCAGGCCGATTTGGGAAACACGACAGCTCACTACGACGAGCATGTAACTAATATAAAGCAGTCTCGTGAATATGCTGCAGCTCATGGATTGAATGCATTTGGTTCCAATTTCTATAGTGTTCAGTATCTGTATGGAACTTATGCTAAACATGGTAATTATCTTCGTGATAACTGTTTCCAGACAAAGGCTCTTGTCCCAGTGGTAGACTGGAAAACGACTCCTACTTATAGCGCAGTATCCAACTTAAAGTATTCTAGCGGAAACTTGTCGTGGACAGCTGTTAATGCAGGCAAATCAACAATGCGTTATTCCGTTTATGCAGTGCCTGGCACTATTGAAATAGAAGATGCCCAAGCAAGTGACGGCGATGGTATAGACCAGCAATATCTTCTAGGTGTTTCTTATGCCAACTCTTATACTATCCCTACTGAAAAGCAAAGCGGATACTGGTATGCAGTGTGTGTATACGACGGATACGGAAAAGAGCATGAAGCTGCTTATGCAGGATATTCAATGGAACCATCGGCAAAAGTGACTTTGACATCGCCAGTAAATGGCGCGTCTGCTCAATGGAGTCAGAAGTTCTCATGGAGTGCAGTTTCGGGAGCAACTTATCGTCTTGACATTGCAAGCGACAATTCATTTACCGATATTAAGTATCAGGAATATAACCTTACTTCAAATTCAAAGACTCTAGACCTGTATTTGCTTGACAGCTCGAAGACTTATTACTGGCGTGTGTTGTGTACCGAAGACGGAAAGCAAAGCACAGCAAGTGATGTGGCAACATTCACCTCGCCAAAGCGTACGGCAGCGCCCGCTGCAACACTCGTTTCGCCTGCAAATGCAGCGCAGATTGATGAGGATATTACATTCTCATGGAAAGCGACTTCGGGTATGGACTACACTCTAGAAGTGTCAGCATCTAGTGATTTTTCAACAATTAAATACAGCAAGAATGTATCGGCAACAACCACTGGAACTTTATCTCAAGATGTAGCAATCTCGCAATTCCACAAGGGAACATTCTACTGGAGAATAGTATCGGCAGGCAAGTACTATACCGATACAAATTCGGCAGTCCGTACTTTTGAGGTGACTAAAGAAACCGTGGGACTGTATGAAAGCGGATATGAGGTGGTGACTGACAAGGATAATGACACCTATGCGCAAATGGATAATATAAGCGTAAACAGCTTATGGTTCCGTTCGGTGGCAACTGAATATGGTAATATCACTTTTGATGGCGAAGGCGGTACATTCAATCGTGGTATGTGTGCTGTGGGTGATTATGTATATGTATCGGGCCGTAGTGCAAATGACTATAACAGCAGCACCAAAGTTTACCTTCGCAAGTTCAATGGCAAGACAGGAGAAATCATGGGTGACATCGTTTTGGGAAGCGAATCGTTGCTTTATTACAACCCATGTAATGATGTAATAAAGGACTCGAATGGAAATGTGTGCATTACAAACCTTGTTCTTTCTCCAGCAAGCAATCCGTTGAAGATTCATAAGGTAAATCTTGAAACTGGGGCATTGACTGAAGTCGCTTCAATTAAATTGTCAGATGTTACGGGAACTCGTATTGATAATGTAGCTTTGTATGGCGATGTTACAACAGGAAATTTCAAGGTATTTGCGGCTATTCCTAGTACAAAGCATATAGTGTGCTGGACTTTTGCAAATGGAACTCAAACAAGTCAAACATATTGCACAGTAAATTCGTTCTATCCAGAAGGTCAAGCAAACTTCGGCATTGCGCCTAGAGTGCTTCCTATTGATGGGAACTCATTGTTTGTTGACGGAGCGAATACGGCATGGAGCCGTTACGATTTATCTTCAGGAAAAATGACCGACTCGTTCTTGAATAATGGTTTGCTCGCACCAAGCAGTTTCAAGGTGAATGGTGGAACTTATTTCACAATAGGAGGAAAGAATTTCATGACATATTCATTGTCGGACTGGAGTTCTTCAATACCTAATGCGTTCAATGTAGTATCGGTTGACAGCAATTTAAGTTTTGCTTCAATGAATAAGATGTGGACTCTTCCTAAAGTGGGTATGGGGTCAGTCCAGAATATGGGTCAGCAAGCTATAGCCGACTATGTGCAAGTGGACAATAATAGTGTGATACTGTACTATTATGTCCCTGGCAATGGAATATGCGCTTATGAGATTGTAGACAACTATGCAACAGGTGTTGACGGCTTGAATGCTCAGGAAGGTGTGAAAATAAAGGCTGAAAACGGCAGCATTGCATTGAGTGCTGAAGCTCAGGCAATAGATGTGTATAGCGTTATGGGCGCAAAGGTTGCTCATGCTGAAAATGCAACCGAAGTGAAGGTCGCAGCCGATAGCGGAATGTATATCGTTGTTGCTGTAGTTGATGGCGAAGTTTATACAAAGAAAATTCTTGTAAAATAAGAATCATGCGAAAGCCATAATGGCGTGGCACTCTATTTGGATTCTTCAAAAATATTATTTTTGAGCCGATGTAAAATTATAAAAATATAATATCGTGAAAAAGAAAAATTGGTTACTAGTATTTGCGTTTATTGGAACATTCAGTACTCTTTTTGCCCAACGATTGACACCTCGTGTTGAGTACTATGACTATTGGCAAACTAAGGTGAAGTCAAAATATACTGTACTTCCCGATGGAACACTTCATGGCGCCAACCAATATTACGACACAAGTGGAGCATTGAGAGCTACTTATCAGTGGGATAACGGCAAATTAAAATCATTTGTTATCCACTATCTAGACAAAAGCACCCACAGCAAAGGCTCAATACAATATTTCAAGCGAAAAAAAATATGCACTGATTACACATCATACAACATCGATCGCACCATCAACACACGCTACACAATGTGTCGTATTCCAGGAGAAAAAAATATTTATCATGCAGGTGGAGGCGGTGAATTGACCGGCGTAAACTTTGGAGAATTGACTCTGAAATCGTTTAGCAATGAGTGGTGTAACTATACACTAACACCTGACTTTAAAACTGCCATTTTGAAATTTAACGATGGTCAACATTTTGTATATGACTTTGATGAAGAAGTTCTCGCAATACACTCAGGAGAAACTAGCCACTATGCAGCCGATTTCCGTATAAATAATGGTACTTTGGCGTTTAAGAAAGAAGACGGATTTAGTGATACTGATGTTTATCTATATATTAATGGATTTAAATACTTGATTGATGATGGCACATCATTTAAATGCACTAAGTCAAAAATTGAGCATCCAATGACGAAAGCACAATTTAATCGAGAATTCATCAGATACATTCAAGAAAATGATGCCTTTGGTGAGTATTTTAATATTCTTCAAGCTGGTGCTCGTTATAACTTGCAATTAAAAGATTGCATCACCGATGAAATCATCAAAGAGCTGGATAGCAAATATATCCAAGATGTATGCATCGAGTTACATAATGAGCGGTATTCCCTAAAACTTACAAAAGGGACTAAAACAGATGGTGAATGGGAATATACCAATCCCAATGGGAAAGATTGGATTAAAATCACTACAGTAGCCGATACATTGTCAACATTATCCTACCATTTTGAGAACAACAATACTACAAGTTATTACAATGGTGAAATTGAGATAATCGAGGATTGTAACACGATGGAAATAGATACTTATACTTGCTCTACTTCCAATTGCATTCAGGTCAAACCCAAAGGTGTCATAACAATCAACTACCAACAAGGAGATGTGAAGATTACGGCGTCAGTAATCCGCAATAAATTGGGAACAATAGATTCGGGTAATATTGAGATTACAGGCAACGGCAACCTTAAAAAAGCATCATACTCGTTGAGCACGTGTGAGGTTCACATAGTAAAGATAAATGGCGAACAATATGAAGGGACATTTCGCCCTCGTGAATTTAAAAGATTATATATCCCTCAAAGTTGTATTGACATTTCAAGGTTAATTCGTGACATTGAATTAGATAAACCTTGTGGTATCTACACTACCGCAAACGGCAGTAAATTTACTGGAACATTTACCAACCACGATGTTATCACTGGGAATTTTGATGCCAACACATTCGTTGGTATAGTGGAATTACAGACATCTAGGGGAAAATATATTGGCGAATGCAAATTGGGAGATATTATTGGTAAAGGGAAATTTATATGTAATAATGGTGATATATATGAGGGCGAATTTTACGACGGAGCTCTTAACACCAATTTGGAATATCGCGTATCAATTAAATTCCCAACAGGGGAGCACTACGAGGGAGGCATTATTGATGGTAAATTCAATGGCGATGGAAAACTCTCAATGCCCAACGGAGACTATTACGAAGGCAAATTTATCAATAATAAATTCGCAGGAACAGGCAAGGTGCGTGTAACATCTAAAAATGGCAACTATGAAGGAGATGTGGTTAATTATCAATGTTCTGGGAATAGCCCAATGCAAAAAATAAAGGCACCCAAAACCCCAAAATTCAAAAAAACTGTAATTAGAGTTGAATAATTGATCGCTGTTGGACTCTACAACTCTAATTGGGAGGCTGTACATGGTGCGGTCTCCCATTGTTTTTGGCTAGTTATGAGAATTATATATGAAAAAACTTTTATCTTTGCAGTTTAGAAGTTGAAATAAAACCTGTGAGGAAGATTTCTTGTTTGGGTTTTATAAAGTTTGAGATAAAATGGAAAATAAAAATATTAAGACGATTGAGGTGTCGGCGGGAACATTGAAGGAGCGCCTTTCACGAGTAAAAACATCACGCTGGATACGCTTCACTGTAGTAGCGATAATTTTTGTAGCATGGGTGGCATGGCTAGGTAACTGGTGGGTATTGCTGTTCTTGCCATTGCTTGCCGATATATATTTGACTCAATATGTGCCATGGAGCTGGTGGAAGAATGCCAAGAACTCGATTGTAAGAGGAGTGATGAGTTGGGTTGATGCAATCCTGTATGCTCTTATTCTGGTGTATTTCATATTCCTGTTCGTGGGACAGA
The DNA here is from genome assembly GCA_017391675.1 of Muribaculaceae bacterium. Taxonomy (GTDB): domain Bacteria; phylum Bacteroidota; class Bacteroidia; order Bacteroidales; family Muribaculaceae; genus RGIG4576. Next base: position 12,696 of record JAFOXR010000039.1, on the reverse strand, counting down.
ATTATCAGATTCCGTCATCTTCTCTTGAGAAATCTTTGCTTGTGGGAGACTATCTTTGGGTGAACAAGATGGTTTATGGTCCACGAGTTCCTAATACTCCGCTGCACTTCCCGCTAGCGCAGAATACACTGCCAGTACTTAATTGCAAGTCTTATATTGATAATCCTCAGTGGGAGTATCACAGACTCAAAGGATTAAGGAATGTAGAGCGTAACGATATTGTGGTCTTCAACTTCCCTGCTGGTGATACCGTAGCGTTGAAAGTTCAGAACCCCGACTACTATACCCTTTGTGAAACAGTGCCTGGAGGACGCGAGGCTATTTTGAGAAACAAGGAACAGTTTGGAGATGTTATATATCGTCCTGTAGACCGTCGTGAGAACTATGTGAAGCGCTGCATTGGTTTGCCTGGCGAAACACTCAAGATTGTGAATGATATCGTGTATATCGACGGAAAACCTCTTGAAGAGCCTAAAGATGTGCAATATAATTATTTCTTCCAGACCGATGGCCGTGAAATGATGGACATTATGTGGGACGAACTTGGCATAAGCAAAGACGATAGACACAGAATACCTGTAAATGATCCTCAAACGGTTCTTGGTGCAGCTAGCTTGGGCCTTAAGGTGAATGCCGACGGAACAGTTAATCCAGTTTACCAGTCACCTCTCACAAAGGAAATGAAAGCTCAGCTAGAGAAGAAGCCTTGGGTTACAGCCGTAGTGAAGGTTCCCGATACCGAGTACATTACAGTTTATCCTATAACGCATGACTATGGTTGGTCGCGTGCCAATTATGGCGAGGTGTGGATTCCTGCCAAGGGACAGTCAATAAAACTTACTGCCGAAAATCTTCCAGTCTATGAGCGTGCAATCAAGAACTACGAAGGTAATGATTTGCAGGTGCGTGACGGAAAAATATTCATCAATGGCGAGGAAACCGATGAATACAAGTTCAAGATGGATTATTACTGGATGATGGGTGATAATAGGGACAATTCAGCCGATTCTCGTTATTGGGGATTTGTGCCCGAAGACCACATCGTAGGAAGTCCGGTGTTCGTTCTTATTTCTTTTGATAAGGATAAGTCTTTATTCAATGGCGGCATACGCTGGAACAGAATCTTTGCCGATGCCAACCCTGGCAAATAGTACTTTACGGCATGATATCTAGAGAAGGAATATTTTCGTCGGCTTATGCAGGCAGCGTGCGGTACTATGCGGCGATGCTGGCATGTGAGCGCGCGGTAATAAATACAGGCGAAAGGTATCATAAAACTTACTGGAGCGGTCATCATTGCCGAATTATTGGAGCAAATGGAGTGCAGACGCTCACAATACCCGTTTTAAAGCCCGTAGGAGGCTCTGTAATCGCTTCAAATGATTTGTTGATATCCGAACATGGCGATTGGCGCAGAGTCCATTGGGGCGCTTTATTTTCGGCTTATGGCAAATCTCCGTTCTTTGATTATATAGCCGATGATTTGCGAGCTATATATGACAATCATGATATTACCCGATTAGTAGAGTTCAACGAGGCTGTCCACAATCTCATTGTGGATTTTCTTGATTTGCCTTTGAGCGTGACTCAGAGCGAGAGTGCTTTCTCGGCAGATTCTCTTGATTTGTGTGGCAAGGTCGGGAGCAAGCATAGCGATAATATTACTTTTATTAAAGATGTTCCCTATTGGCAGGTGTGGCGTGACCGCTATGGATTCATTCCCGATATGAGCATTCTTGACCTGCTCATGACTCATGGCCGCGAGTCTATTCTCATTCTCAACCAGATGATAGCCGAATAACTCCCTGTGCAAATTGTTGATTTGGAATAAAATTGACCAGGCTAGAAGTTTTTCTGGCTAAATGCAGAGGATTTGGGAAAAGATGCCTATTTTTGTGTTTAAATAAAACTGAAATTTATGCTTAATAAGATATTCAAGTCTCTGATGCTTGTCGCTTTGTGTTGCGGTATTGCATCGTGCAGCAGCGAGACCTTTAGACTGGAAGGTGAGTTGCCCGATGCCGGGGAACAGACTCTACGCGCAATTTATGTGAACGAGGCAGGAGTACAGACGGTAATGTTGCCGATAGTGGAGGGCCGTTTCGAGATGGAAGGCGTGTCGCCTAGTTACACGGTGCTTTATCTTTTTGATTCAAAGAGAAAACCTATAACTAAGGTTATTCTGAAGAATGGTGACAAAGTGAAGATAAAAGGTACTATAAAGCATAGTGCTTTGCTTGAAATCAAAGGAAATGATGTAGTTGAAGACTGGAATAAGTTCCGTAAAGAGAATCATTTGCTGTATTCTGAGGAAGGCAATGAAACGGAGCTTGACACCAAGATAGAGGATTATGTAGAGAATAATGGAGACAAACTTGCAAGCCTTGTAATTCTGCTGCATGATTATAGCGACTTGTCGAATACGGAGCGTGTTCACGAACTGCTTAACATGATTAAAGAAGAAAAGCGTGAGGCGCAATTGATGAAGGCTTATGCCGATATGAATGCTGAACTGCAGAAGAAATCGGACAGGGCGCAGTTCCATTCGTTTGAATTCCTCAACGAGAAGGATTCTGTTCAAGTGTTTATGCCAGTGCGCAGCAAGATGAGCGTTATTTACTTTTGCAGTAATGACGATGCCGATCGCAAGGAAATTGTCACAGAACTGGATAGCCTGTATTCGCATTATGGCGATAAAAAGAAACTGCAGGTTGCCGATGTTATGCTAGATAGTGATACCACGCGCTGGAAAAGGTCAGTGCGCCGTGAAAAGAAAAAATGGAAACGCTATTGGGCTGTAGGCGGAATGCTTAACAAGTCGCTGAAAGATGTTGAGATAAAGTCTACGCCTGAGTTTATGGTACTCGATTCAGTAGGCCAGTCGGTATATCGTGGTGATTCTATAGAGGTCGTAGTGCGGCTTGTAGAGGAAAAATTCGGAAAAAAGGAGACTAAGGAGTCAGAAAAGAAATAAATACAAGTAGATAGGTATGCTCACTAAGACTTATGGTGCCGCAGTAACTGGAGTAGATGCCATTGTCGTTACAATGGAAGTCGCTTTCGATAACGGTTTCGGGTTCTGTATAGTAGGATTGCCCGATACAGCAGTGAAAGAGAGTTATGAGCGGGTGCGTTCGGCTATAAAGGAATTCGGAGTGGAGTTTCCGCGACGCGATATTGTAGTGAATATGTCGCCTGCCGATGTCAAGAAGGAAGGTGCTGCCTATGACTTGCCTATCGCTGTAGCACTGCTGGCTGCCGATGGAAAACTGGCTGCCGACAACCTTGATAAGTACATGATAATGGGTGAGTTGTCGCTTGACGGAACGATATTGCCCATCAGGGGAATCCTGCCTATGGCCATTAAGGCTCGTGCCGAAGGCTTTAAGGGTTTTATCGTGCCTCGGGCTAACGCCAAGGAGGCCGCTGTGGTAAACAATCTGGAAGTTTATGGCATGGATAATATTGTTGAGGTAGTTAACTTCTTCAATGGCATGTCTTCAATTAAGCCCACTATAGTGAATACAAGGGAAGAGTTCTTCAGCAGTGTGAATGACTATGACTTTGATTTTTCGGAGGTTAAAGGACAGGATAATGTTAAGCGTGCCTTTGAAGTGGCATGTGCAGGAGGGCATAATATTCTGCTTGTGGGTAGTCCGGGTTCAGGAAAGTCAATGATGGCAAAGCGATTGCCGTCTATTTTGCCTCCTCTCACGCTTCGTGAGGCTCTTGAGACCACAACAATACATTCGGTTGCTGGGAAGCTTAAAAGGGGCTCTACGCTCATGACACAGCGTCCTTTCCGTTCTCCGCATCACACGGTGTCGCCGGTTGCCCTCGTAGGCGGAGGAACCAATCCCATGCCTGGAGAAATAAGCCTAGCACATAACGGAATTCTGTTTCTGGACGAGCTGCCTGAATTCAACAGATCGGTATTGGAAGTAATGCGTCAACCGCTAGAAGACCGTATTATATCAATATCTAGAGCAAAGTATTCGGTAGAGTATCCTGCATCGTTCATGATGGTTGCTTCGATGAATCCCTGCCCTTGCGGATATTATGGTCATCCTTCAAAGGAATGCATCTGTCAGGCTGGAGCAAGGCAAAGGTATATGAACAAGATATCGGGACCGTTGTTGGACCGCATCGATATTCACATTGAGGTGTCTCCTGTTGAGTTTGATGATATTTCTTCAACTGCGGCTGCCGAGAGCAGTGCATCGATAAGAGAACGGGTGATAAAGGCCCGTGAGATTCAGACGGAGCGATTCAAGGGGATTCAAGGAGTGCATTGCAATGCACAGATGTCGTCGGCATTGTTGCGTAAATACGCACAACCCGATGAGAAGGGACTGGAGCGGTTGCGTGATGCTATGACGCGTCTTAACATGAGCGCACGCGCCTACGACCGCATATTGAAAGTTGCCCGCACCATTGCCGACCTGGCAGGAAGTGCAGAGGTGAAATCCCACCATATAGGTGAAGCAATAAACTATCGTAATCTTGACCGCGAAGATAGGATATAAGTAGTAGCCTTCTAATGAGTGCCGTTTCTAATTAGCTTTGCTGTCTCTTTAAATTCAGATAATACTTGCGTTCTTCTTGAGAGAATTTCTCTATTGAGTATCGCAGTGCAGTGCGTGGCATGTGATGTGCGTGTGTGTCAAGAAAAGAACGCAATACGGCAATATCCTTTTTGCCTATCTCTCGCAGAATCCACCCTGTGGCTTTTTGAATGAGATCGTGTTTATGGGTGAGGTATTTTTTTGCAATTTTCAGTGCAGTGTCAAAATTGTTGTTCCTGACGAATGTGAGTGTGGTGACTATAGCAATTCTTTGTTCCCACAGGTTGCTGCTGTTGCTTAATTCAAACAGAATATTGTGGGGCTTTGTGAGTAAATACTCGCCAAGAATGTATTCACAACTCAAGTCAACCAGGTCCCAATTATTGATATAGGAAGTGTTGTCAAGATAGAAGTTGACTATTTCTTTGCGTTCGATTTCGCTTTTGCTTTTTTTGAATCTTGTCACAAGTGAGATGAGAGCAGAAAGTCGGAACTCGTGAATAGGAGAGTTGAGAAGTTGTTTTATTTCATCAAGAGGTGCGTTGTAATATTTTTTTGCAACACTTCGGTTTTGTGGAACAGTGATGCCTAAAAAAATATCTCCTTCTCCATATTGACCTTTGCCTGTCTTGAAAAATCCAGATAGGATTTTTGCCTTTTCAGCATTAGCAAGAAGTTCGAGTTCGTTTTTCCATTCTTCAGCTATCATCATGAATTTTTTTGATTTGCGTAAAATTAGCAAAAAATCAGCTGAATTATTCGGGTAAATTCCAAGGTTTGAAAATTATTTTAAAATCTCGCGGACATTAAAATGGTGTAAAGCGCAGATTATTAGCATAATAGAAGTGAAATGACTCTTCCTGGTATTGTTTCAGAAAAAATGATAAATCCAATAAAATCGTGCATTTGTAAATTTATGTTAATTTTTGGTGTGTGTATATCTTTTCTATGTTATCTTTGTATGTTATATTAGGATAATTATGTCGGTGATAAACTTTACTACTCAGAAAACAGAAATGCCCAGTTTCCAGGAGAGTGAAATCGGAGCATGGATAGAAAAAGTTGCGGACTCGTTTAATCGCAAAGTTGGAGCTTTGACTTACATCTTCTGTAACGATGAGCGGATACTTGAGGTTAACCGTGAGTTTCTGCAACATGACTATTATACCGATATAATTACTTTTGACTACTCCAATAAGCGAAGGATAAGCGGTGATATGTTCATCTCGCTGGATACAGTGAGGAGCAATGCCGAACTGTTTGGGCGCACTTATGACGAAGAATTGATGCGAGTTATAATTCATGGAGTGCTTCACCTTTGCGGAATTAATGACAAAGGCGAAGGAGAACGCGAAATAATGGAACGACACGAGAATGAAGCTCTTGCTATTCTCGGTAATATAGGTCAGTAAATATGAGATTTGATTATGATGTAATAGTTATAGGTGCTGGTCATGCCGGTTGTGAAGCAGCGTGTGCTGCGGCACATCTTGGCTCGTCTACGCTACTTATAACGCTGGACATGAATAAGATAGCTCAAATGAGCTGTAATCCTGCAGTAGGCGGTATCGCAAAGGGCCAAATAGTGAGAGAAATAGATGCACTAGGCGGAGAAATGGGTATTGTAACCGACCGTTCTGCAATACAATTCCGTATGCTAAACAGGTCTAAAGGACCGGCTATGTGGAGTCCAAGAGCTCAGTCGGATAGAATGAAGTTCATGGAGGAATGGCGCAGGACTATTGAAAATACGCCCAATCTGTTCATTTGGCAAGATGATGCAATAGGGTTTGTTATCGAAAATGATACGGTGACAGGCGTAAAGACTGCGTTTGGCGTTGAGTTTAAGGCAAAAGCGGTAGTTCTAACGGCAGGAACATTCCTGAATGGACTTATGCATGTGGGGCGTGTTCAGATTAAAGGAGGACGCGTTTCGGAGCCGGCATCTCACGGTATTACCGAGCAATTAAGGGAACTTGGCTTTACTACCGAGAGAATGAAAACAGGAACGCCAGTGCGAATTGATGCCCGTTCCATAAATTTTGAACTGGCCGATAAGCAAGAGGGTGACAATGATTTTCACAAGTTCTCTTACATGCCTCATGTGAAAAGAGAATTGAAACAACGCCCTTGCTGGATAGTGAATACTAATGCTAAAGTGCACGAAATATTGCGGGAAGGATTGCCCGAATCACCACTGTATAATGGTCAGATACAAAGTATAGGACCTCGTTACTGTCCTAGTATTGAGACTAAAATTGTGACCTTTGCCGATAAGGATTCGCATCAGCTTTTCTTGGAACCGGAAGGTGAAACTACCAATGAATATTATGTTAACGGATTCTCTTCCTCATTGCCGCTAGAGGTCCAGTTTAATGCATTGCAACAAGTGCCTGCGCTTGAAAATGTGCAGATATACCGTCCTGGCTATGCGATAGAATACGATTTCTTTGATCCTACGCAATTGAAGCATACTCTTGAAACAAAGAAGGTGAAAAACCTATTCTTTGCAGGTCAGGTGAATGGTACAACTGGTTATGAAGAAGCTGCCGGACAGGGATTGGTTGCAGGAATTAATGCGCATCAGAATGTTGTGGGAGGAGAACCTTTTGTGCTTGGTCGTGACGAAGCCTATATAGGTGTTCTTATTGACGATTTGGTAACGAAAGGTGTTGACGAGCCATATCGTATGTTTACATCTCGTGCTGAGTATCGCATTCTTTTAAGGCAAGATGATGCAGATATGCGACTCACCGAGAAGAGTTATAAGCTGGGCTTGGCTAGCGAAGAACGCTATAATCTCATGCTTTCAAAGCGAGAACAGCGTGATAAACTGGTTGAATTCTGTAAGGAATTTTCAATTAAGCCTGCGCTTATCAATGATGATTTGGTTAAGCTAGGAACTTCTCCGTTGAAGGAGGGTTGCAAACTTCATGCATTGGTTTTGCGTCCACAACTTGATATAAATAAACTTGCCGAGGTTATAGTGCCGCTGAAGAATTTCCTTAGTACGCTCGAGAATGAACGCCGTGAAGAAATTATTGAAGCAGCAGAAATCCTCATAAAGTATCAAGGCTATATTGATAGAGAAAAGATGATTGCCGAAAAGGTGATGCGTCTTGAGCATGTTAAGCTAAAGGGCAAACTGAAGTATAGCGAGATATTAGCGATTTCAACTGAAGCTCGTCAAAAATTGGAGAAAATTGATCCTGAAACTGTGGCACAAGCTGCGCGTATACCGGGAATATCTCCGAGTGATATCAATATACTGCTTTTATTATTAGGAAGATAGATATTAATTGTTTCACGTGAAACATTAAAACATAATGAACATGGAAAATAAAAAAATGGAACAAGTAAAAAGCCTTATCCGTGATATTCCGGATTTTCCACAGAAAGGAATTCTGTTCAGAGATTTGACTACTGCTTTGAAAGACGGAGGCGCATTGAAGGTAATAGGAAGCGAATTGAAAGAACTGTATAAGGATCTAGGCGTGACAAAGGTTGTTGGTATTGAGGCTCGCGGTTTCATTGGAGGTTCAATCCTAGCTTATGAACTGAATGCAGGATTCGTGCCTTTGCGTAAGCCAGGCAAGTTGCCTGCTGATACTATAAGCAAGACTTATGACAAGGAATATGGTACTGATACAATAGAGATTCATCGCGATGCAATAGATGAAAATGATGTTGTGGTACTTCATGATGACTTGTTGGCGACAGGCGGTACTATGGCTGCGGCTTATGAATTGGTGAAATCATTGAATCCAAAGAAAATATATATAAATTTCGTGGTGGAATTATCGGCTCTTGAAGGTCGTAAGGCTTTCCCTGCCGATGCCGAAATCACATCTTTGATTGTATATTGATAGCGTAGTCAAGCCGTGGAAATTCCTGATAACCTGAAATTGAAAATAGGGCTTTTGCCCGATTCTCCTGGTGTCTATATGTATTTTGACAGCGAGGGAAAGGTTATTTATGTAGGGAAGGCTAAGCGGCTTAAGCGCAGGGTGAGTTCCTATTTCAATAGGGTGCATAGTGTAGCGAGAACAAATATTCTTGTGAAGAATATTCGCGACATGAAATATATTGTGGTGGATTCGGAAGAAGATGCCCTGCACCTTGAAAATAGCCTTATAAAGGAACATAAGCCTAGATATAATGTATTATTAAAAGATGACAAGTCTTACCCGTGGATATGCGTTACAAACGAACTGTATCCGCGGGTTTTCCTTACTCGTGAGACTCCGGCAAGAGGCGCTAAGTTCTACGGACCTTACGCGAATGTGTCGGTAGCACGCACGGTAATCGAACTGATACGCAAACTTTATCCTATCCGTACATGCCGTCATAGCATTACGCACGATTCCATCGAGAGAGGTAAGATAGGATTATGCCTGCAGTATCATATAAAAAACTGTATGGGGTGCTGTACTGGTAATATCAGCGTTGATGAGTACCATAAGTATATTGATGGGATTAGGCAGATTTTAAGCGGTAATACTCAGCAGTTATGCGACTATTTAGTCGATGAAATGGGGCGTTTGGCGAGTGAATTGAAGTTTGAGGAAGCCCAGTTGATTAAAGAAAAGTATGAACTCGTTGATAAGTACCGGGCAAAGTCGGTAATCGTAAGCTCGCATATAAGCGATGTTGATGTATATGCTGTGCTGAGGGATAATAATTGTGCGTATATCAATTATCTGCATTTGCGCAATGGAGCTATTGTGCAGTGCCTGACGCTAGAGTATTCTGTAAAACTAGAAGAGACCGATGAGGAACTTCTGTCAATGGCTATTGCCGAAATTATGGCTAAATTTGACAGGAAACCTCGCGAGATTATTGTTCCTGTTCAACCAGAATGCGAGATGGAGGGCGTGCAGTTTGTCATTCCGAAGATTGGGGATAAGAAAAAGTTGCTTGATATTGCGATGAAGAATGCGCGCCAGTTCCTGGTTGAGAAACTGTCGCACGCCGAGAAACTGAATCCTCAGCAGCGTACAATGCGCGTGCTCACAACGATGCAACGCGATTTCCGCCTAGAAGTTCTGCCACGGCATATTGAGTGTTTCGATAACTCGAATATTCAGGGAACAAATCCTGTGGCATCATGTGTAGTATTTAAAGATGCGGTTCCATCAAAGAAGGATTACCGCCATTTCAATATTAAGACTGTAGAAGGGCCCGACGATTTCGCATCGATGAAAGAGGTGCTTACAAGACGGTATTCGCGCTTGATAACCGAAGGTGAAGAGTTGCCGCAACTTGTGATTGTAGACGGCGGAAAAGGCCAGCTGAGCGCGGCTGTCGAGGCTTTTGATGCTATGGGGATAAGGGGTAAGGTTGCGTTGGTCGGTATAGCAAAGCGACTTGAGGAGATATATTTCCCTGGAGATAGTGTGCCGCTTTATATTGATAAGAACAGCGAGTCGTTAAGAGTAGTTCAGCGTTTGCGTGACGAAGCTCACCGGTTCGGTATCACTCATCACAGAAACCGTCGTAGTAAAGGGCAGACTGTATCGGTACTTGACGGCATAAAGGGTGTGGGTGAAGTTACGAGAGAGTCGCTTGTAAAGCATTTCAAGAGCGTAAAGCGTATAAGAGAAGCCACGCTTGAAGAACTTGCTTCGGTGGTAGGTGCAGCAAAAGCCAAAGTAGTTTTTGACGGGCTAAGGGATATTGAGAGTAAATAAGAAAATGTTCAGATAGATATGAGATTGGTAATACAAAGAGTGCTAAATGCCTCAGTAACAATAGATTGCAAGTTGTATAGCGCTGTAAATCAAGGACTTATGATACTTGTAGGCGTTGTGGAAGGAGATACTGAGCAAGATGTTGAGTGGCTTGCTTCGAAGGCTGCGAATATGCGCATTTTTGATGACGAGAATGGCGTGATGAACAGGAGTGTAATAGATATAGATGGTGAAGTGCTTGCGGTGAGTCAGTTCACGCTGGCAGCTTCCACCAAGAAAGGCAATCGCCCATCTTATATTCATGCCGCTGGTCATGATTTGGCTATTCCACTCTATGAAAGATTCTGCAAGCGTATGCAGGAATTGACGGGAAAAGAAGTGAAAACTGGAGTCTTCGGTGCCGATATGAAAGTTGCACTAGTGAATGACGGTCCTGTGACAATTATTGTAGATTCAAAATTAAGAGAGTAAATTTGTAGTGCTGTAAATCGCTTTAATTTTGCAAGGTTATGACAATAGAAGAGGCTCAGAAACGCGTAGATGACTGGATACACTCTTATGGAGTGCGTTATTTCAGTGAATTGACCAATATGGCAATCCTTACCGAAGAGGTGGGCGAGGTTGCCCGTATTATTTCTCGCCAGTATGGCGACCAGTCTTTCAAGCCTAGTGACAAGGATAAGAATCTAGCCGATGAACTAGCAGATGTTTTATGGGTGCTGCTGTGCCTGGCTAACCAGACTGGAGTTAATCTAACTGAAGCCCTTGAAGCCAATTTGCAGAAAAAGACCTTGCGTGATAGCGAAAGGCATTTGAATAATGAAAAACTAAACGCTGAAAATATATAAAGATATGGAAGAGCATAATCATAATCACGATCATAACCATGATCACAATAAGTATCAGGAAGTTATTAACGCAAGCCAGGTAGTTGTTGATGATGCGAAGGTTGCTGCCAAGGTAGAAAAGCTTATTGCCGAGCATCTAGAAGAGAATAAGAACGAGGAAGTGTATAAATTCCTTCTTAATGCGATAGATCTTACAACGCTTAGTTCCGAGGACTCTGAATCTTCGGTTTCGGCGTTTGTGCAGAAGGTAAATGATTTTGAGACCAATTATCCTATGTTGAAGAATGTTGCAGCAGTGTGCGTATATTCAAATTTTGCCGAAACAGTGCGTTCTGCATTGGAAGTATCTACTGTAAACCTTGCAGTTTGTTCAGCTAATTTCCCGTCGTCTCAAGCGCGCCTGGAAGTGAAGGTTACCGAAATTGCTTTGGCTGTGTTGGACGGAGCCGATGAGGTAGATGTGGTGCTTAATCTAGGTTTGTACCGCGATGGAGCATACGAAGAATTGTGTGACGAGATTTCTGAACTTAAAGAAGCTGCCAAAGAGGCCAAGCTGAAAGTTATTCTTGAAACAGGCGCATTGAAAACGGCAGAGCATATACGCAACGCTTCATTGCTGGCGATGTATTCGGGTGCCGACTTCATCAAGACTTCAACAGGCAAGATTTATCCGGGAGCAAGCCTTGAGGCGGCATATGTTATGTGCAAGTGCATAAAGGAATATTACGAAAAGCATGGAATAAGAAAAGGTTTCAAGGCATCGGGAGGCATTCGCACAACCGAAGATGCTGTGAAGTATTACACCATAGTGAAAGAGGTGCTAGGTGAGGAGTGGTTGAGCAATGAATATTTCCGTATAGGAGCTTCAGCTTTGGCCAATAATCTGTTTGCCGATATTGCTAAGGCAGATATCAAGCCCTTTTAATTAGCCTGTTCAGAGGGCATCTTGTTCACTATCTTATGGATTGTGGGCAGGATAGTGTGCTGTTTCATTCCCGATAGAGTGCTTATCTCGTTAAGGGAATACCCTTTTACATATAGGAAAAACACCTTGCGTGACCTATTGTCAAGCGTTTGGCATGAGTTGTGCAGGTGTTTTATGTGTATTGTAGAGTGATTAGCCGATGGTTGTAGGGCATACATGATTCTATTGCTTAGATTTATTATGTTTAGTTTGGCGGTGTTCATTGCCGATGATAGTTTATGCAAGAGTTCAGATCCTCTTGAGGATATGCAGGATTCTGTAAAGTGTGTAGACATGCTATCTAGGCTATGTGCTGCTGAAAAGAAGTTAGTTTTCATAATAAATGTGTTTTTGGCGTAACAAAGATGTTACAAATGTATGACAATTATTTTAATACAAAACAAATTTATAACAAAAATTCCTACTATTAACATTAAATAACAAAAGAATTGTAGTGTAGTAATTCTTAGAGGATTAAGGTTAGTACGGGAATAATTGTTGCATATTGCAGACTATATGATTGTAATTGTAATATATGTTACAATTATTCATCATTGCTCAATCAAGTGCACCTAAAAGCAGTATGAAATAAAGTATATACCAGAAGAAGGCGAACCGGAATTTTTATT
>JAFOXR010000004.1 GCA_017391675.1 Muribaculaceae bacterium | reverse complement strand
ACGAATTCATGTGTTCTGCTCTCGATTTCGCTTACTGATGTATACACTAAAGCATTGCTGCTGTCATAGATTGCGACAACGACTCCATGTGTCGCCATATCGCTCTCAATAGTTAACACTCCGTCCTCAATGCACGCACTCGGAATAATAAGTTCTGTTCGATCACCTCGCTTACTTCCGTCAAATTTGTCTTTAGGTTCTAAAACAATGTCTTCAGCATATAAAGGTATGCTAAATAAAAACATTAGAAATATTGCTACAATCTTTTTCATATAATATATGGTTTTAAAGTTTGCAGCAAAGAAAATGACTTTATTGTTTTTTTTGCAATTTTTATCGCACACAAAACGCACACACTTTCTTTTTTTACACACAAAGTATGTGAATAAAACAACTATTACGCTTATAATGAGAGAATATATCTATCCAAATCATTTGGTGTTCCATTAATACCAAATAGTTTAAAATATAGTCGTGTTCGTCGATTTATAATAGCATTTTTACTTCTAAATGTCAATAATGCGATCTCTCTTATTGAAAAATTACACTTTATAAGAAGACAAATTTGATAATCATCATTTTTTAGACCATTGTTTAAGTAATATAATTTTGTCCTAAATTTAGGATATGCAGTATTAATGACATCGTCTAATTGTTGCCATAGATTTTTATTTGTTACGCCTTTCTCATTTTGTATTGCAGACCTAAATGCTGCATACACCTCAGATTCCAGTACGGTATAATGTACCTCGTAATTATCCGAATTAATATCTTTAATCCTATTTGTAATTTGTTCTTGTATTTTTTCAGATAAATTTTGTTGTTGAGTTGAGTTTTCAATATGTGTTATATGATTCTCCAAATCTTTAATTTTATCCAATTGTTGAGCTAAAGATATTTGCATTTTTAGGTTGTCTGAAACCAAATTTTCATTAGCCTCCGATAATTTAGTATTTTGGATAAATAACACTTTGTTCCGTTTCTTCATGGATCGATATACATATATAATAATCGATGTTATAAATGATATTACAGAGAGTGCGAATAACATAATTATCGTATTTCTCAGATATCTTTTTTCAATCTTGAATTTTTCCTTTTCTTTTAATGAATAATTATAGAATGAATTTTGGTGTATTATGGCGTCTTGTGAAGCTCTTGAATTGATGGAATCCAAACAAATTTTATACGCCAAAGTATACTTATATAACTTTTTATCGTTTCTTTCTTGCTTGGCTATGTCGGCAAGCAAGCTATAAGCGAATTCTTTGCTGCGCAAATTCTTTGATTTACTCAATCTGTCGGATAAAACTTCAGCTTTCTCATAATCTTTAGTAATAATATTAATGTTGACTGCAGTCATTATTATAAAATCCGTTATAAAAGACTTGTTTAAATAGGGTTCTATATATTTATATTCTGACAAAGCTTTGTCAATATCTTTTTTCCGAATGTAAAAATCAATGATAGCTGCACGAGTTTCAATCTCATCAATTCCATTAGGCTCTATTTCGTGGGATAAAAGCAAGGATTTCTCATAATAAAGAAAAGCGCTATCGGGCTGCTCAAGCCTTTTGTAAATACTTGCCAAGCTGCAATAGTTGAACATCAGACCAAGGGAATCATTGCATAGGTTTTGAAAGTGTATTGCTTCAATAAATCTTGGTTTTGCTTGTTCAAACATGTATAATTCCTGAAATATCTGTCACATTTGGCTATTAATTTTTCCTTTGAACCAGTCATAACCATTCTTTGTTTCAATTATTTCAAGGGCTTGTCTAAAAAAATCCAACGATTGAGGAGCGTCGCCCATATCGTGACACACACGACCTCTGTAATAGAGTGCCTCGCTTTGAATTTTAATGTCTCCTTTTCTTCTGAAAAAATGGGTAACCGAGCTAATAGTGCTGTCTTCCGAATGCTTCAGATAGGCCTTGTCGCGGGTCTTTACGGTCATCAGGTCATAGTAGTGGCGGTTATACTCGTCAAGCGAAGCCCTGTCGATGCTGTCGAGTGCCTGCAGGCGCTGTCGGCAAGGTTCTCGTTTGCCAGGCGGTTTACGCGCACAAGTCTATCGTCCAGCGACCTGGAGCAAGCCGCTAGTGCAATCACACTTAATATTATAACCAGTATCCTCGTCATGCTATTGCAAAGTTACTCAAAAGCACGAACAAACAGCTAGAATTCCTCGAAACTGAGGGGTAGCAGAGTGCGTATTCCCGATATTTTATACACTTTTTCACGCCCCACGAGAATGATTTCTATGGGTTCGCCTGCCAATTTTTCATATTCCAGAATTGATTGCCGGCATGCACCGCAAGGCGACACTGGCTCTTCCACAAAGTCTCCATCGGTATATGCCGCTATGGCTAGTTTCTTGAACTTTACGCCAGGGTAGGTAGCCGAAGCGTAGAATATTACCGTACGCTCGGCACACAATCCGCTAGGATATGCTACATTCTCCTGATTGGAACCTGCCACAATCTCGCCATTATCAAGCAATAATGCTGCCCCTACCTGGAACTTGCTATATGGAGAATAAGATGTCTTCGTAGCGCTTTTTGCCCTTTCTACCAAAATTTTATCGGTTTCCAACAGTTCACTATACTGATAAACTTCTATCTTTGCCGTTATAATTCTATTTTCCATGATGCTAAAAAAGTATTTACGCAAATATATTCATATTTTATTGAAAAACAATTGCAAGAGGGCTTTTTACGCACTTTTGGCTATAATATTGCTATCAACAGCATGCTTTAATGCCAATGCGCAAGCCGATGCCTATAACCGGTACATAAAGCAGTACAAGGACATTGCTATAAAGCACCAGAAGAAATATGGCATTCCTGCAAGCATTACGCTTGCACAAGGGCTACTTGAGAGCAGCGCAGGCAGCAGCAGACTGGCACGAGAAGCCAACAATCACTTCGGCATAAAATGCGGTTCGGGCTGGAAAGGGAAAACAATTAAGCACAAAGCCGAACGCGGAAAGGAATGCTTCCGCAAATACAAGAACGCGGAGGAGTCTTATGAAGACCATTCCAGATTCCTTAAACGCGACCGCTACAAACCGCTATTCAAGCTCAAGACTTCCGACTATAAAGGATGGGCTAGAACCTTGAGAAAATGTGGCTACGCTACCGACAAGAAGTATCCCGACAAACTGATAAGCCTCATCGAGCGGTACAAGCTATACCAGTATGACGGCGGAAAACTTGACAAGAACAGAACTGAATACAAGAATGGCCGTGAGGTGCACAAACTTGGCAAAATGAAGTATGTGACTGCCTGTGCAGGCGATACCTACGAGAGTCTGGCTAAGGAACTGGGGATAAAGAAAAAGAAACTGCTTTCGTTCAACGATGCAGAGAATGATGCCGCTATTGATGAAGGCGACAGGATTTTCATCACCAAGAAAGAGAAAAAATTTCCAGGCAAGGAAAAGACCTGCATTGTGGAAGGCAATGAAACGCTGCACGACATATCGCAGAGGTATGGTATCCAGCTTAAGAGCCTGCTGAAGATGAACAAGCTAAAGGACAGCGACACGATAAAAACGGGCGATATCCTGAAAATAAGATAACGCCCGCAAGTATAAAAGTATGTTATGATATTGATGCCTTTATCATCTTCCTCCAGGTCGCATCATGCCTCTTCCCATACCTGGTCCGAATCCGCCGTAATTCTTTGCTCCTTCAGGAAGATCCTTCTGTGAGCCGAATGTATTGAAGCGATAGGCAAATGTGAACATGGCATATCTCGTAAGAGTGTTGTATTCGCTATCCTGAATATAGTTGGCAGTCACTGTGCGCGAGATATTCTTTTTCTGTCCTAGTATATCATATACCCTCGCTGTAACAGAAGCCTGACGGCCCTTAAGGAACTCATAGGAAATGGAAGCGTTCCATAGCCATTGCTCAGAGTCATATCCATCGGAATAACCCTTTGATGCGCTATAATTCAAGTCGGTATTAATCGACAAGCCGAAAGGCAATGTGACATTACCGTTGAACATGCCGCCATAGCGGTGTACCGTAAGGTCGTTCTGCGTATTGACGGTGTTATGGGTAGTCTGTATATTATAGTTAGGGCGCAACTGCAGTTCCACAACCGCTGTGCGATAGGTCATGCCAGGTGACACATTCACCGAGAATGAACCGCTGCGGTTGTACTGCTTATTATTGTAACCCACAGTGCTTGAATAACGGGTATTCAAGTGGGTAGAGAAATAGAAACGCTTATTGGGCAGCGGCATGCTTATCATACCCATTGCAAATGCGTTCCACACACCATTAACATTGCCATAGGTGGTTACCTGTCCACCAGTTTCCCTATTGTAGTCGGTCATTGAAATGATGCTGTTAAGCGTGTACTGCGCGCTAAGCATAGCCATGATACTGCGTTGGGCTTCCTTATCGAAATCATTGAAGCGCAAGTTCATGCGTTGAGTGAACGACGGCTTCAAGTCGGGGTTACCTTGCACGATGCGCAACGGATTGGAGTTGTCGGCAACCGGTTGCAACTGAGTCATCGAAGGCTGGCTAGTGCTTGCCCTATAGTTCAATTGAAGCGAACGGCTCTTCGACATCTTGAAGCGCAAGCGAGCGTAAGGAGCAAAATTCCATACCCAGCGGGTAGGTATGCTCTTGGCATTATTTATCAGGTTCTCGCTTCGCGACATTGACGGATTAAAAGATATACCTGCACTGGCATTAAGCGATTTGGAAACCTTGCGCACACCCACTTCAAGCGATTGCGTGAAGAAATCGTTGCGGAAACGGTTACTGTTATCCTCGTTAAGAACAGGACTTGACATCTGCAGTTCGTCGGTGAGAAGCTGTTCAAGCAACACAGGATTAGTCAAGGCGAAACTGGAGTATTCCGACTTCAAATAGTTCAGAACCTCATCACTGCCCAACAACGAATTCAACCCTGCAATCCTGCGTGCTTCAGCTAAATCCTCGTTATCTTGATCCACAGGCACATCATAGACGAGCTTGTCGGCATTATTGAAACGGTATTGTGCCCTATAGGCAATATCCAGGAACAGAGCTTTCTTTATATCGCCCAATGGTTCGGTCCAGGTCAATCGTCCCTGAATATTGTTGCTCCACTGGCGATTATCCTCAATCTGACTAATAATCTGGGTAGAGTCATCATATAGATAGTAATTGTTGCGAGTGAACGAATTGCCGTCTTCCCTCAAATCACTGAAGTTGTAACGCAACTGCACGCTGAAGCTACGGCCAGGATGTGAGCGAACCTTGTGATTATACACTAGCTGACCACCGAACTCATAACTCTTGCCATCAGATAGATCCTTGTTGTAGCTATAGTTCACATTGCGCATATTTCCGTCAAGGGTGCGTGTAGAATCCACCTTTGAAGATTCATTGAAATTGAGCGAGAAATTAGGACGGAATTCCAGCGTATTGAACGAGTCAATCTCCCACTTCAAGCGGAAGCGTCCGCCTATGTTATTACTCTTGTCCCTGCTGTAGTTGCGCGAGTTGCTGTAGGAAGTTGAGTCTGAGAACAGGTACTGTCTGTCATTGCGCGTACGCGAATCCTGGTCACTGTGGGAGTACATCACATGTCCTCCTGCACGGAATTTCTCATCTTTGTCGCCAATGTTGAAGTTGAATCCCACATTCTGCGTGGTGTTTATTCCTCGTCCTCCACCGAAACTGGAGAAACGGGAAGCTCCATTGGTGAAACCCATATTGTTGGTGTTATTGGCTCCTCCCAGAATAGTGAACTGATTGCCGTCGCTGAAACGGTTCACCATGAAATTGGCCTCATAACGGTTGTCGGTACCATAGCCTGCCGACACATTTCCGAACCACCCGTTGTTCATGCCCTTCTTCACAGTAAGATTGATTACGGTCTCGTCTTCACCGTCATCTACACCGGTAAGTCGGGCAAGGTCGGACTTGCGGTCCACCACCTGAACCTTATCCACTATGTTTACAGGAAGATTCTTTGTACCCACCTTGGTATCGTCGGAGAAGAACTCCTTGCCGTCTACAAGTATCTTGGTGATTTCCTTTCCATTAGCCGTAATTTTGCCTTCACTGTCCACTTCTACGCCAGGCAATCGCTTGAGCAGGTCCTCAACCACTGCATTAGGCTGAGTCTTGTAGGAATCGGCATTATACTCCACAGTGTCCTCTTTCACCACCACCTCGGTCTTAACGCCTACGACAACAGCTTCCTTAAGCATAATCGAGCTGGGATCCAGAGGAAGCTCTCCCAGCCGCATATTGCGGCTATCCTTGGTTACGGTAATGTTTTTATACAGATTTTTATATCCTATATAGGAAATGCTCACTATATATTTACCGCTATTCACATCGGGTAATCTGAACACACCATTCTCATTAGTGCTGGCACCTTTAACCAGAGAGCTGTCTCTGTTTGCCTTGAGCAATTTCACAGTCGCTCCGGCAAGTCCAGTCTTATCGGCCGAATCCACAGCCCTGCCGCTTATCGTAATAGCAGAGGCCGTAAATAAAAAGAGCGCTGAAACAGCACCCATAAAAGCCGCCATAAAGAGTCTTTTCTTCTCCATTTATTACTATATTTCTTTTATCAATGCAAAAATTGGATGCAAAGTAAGCTATAAAGTTTAAAAGTTTTATCTTTGCAATCACAAAAAATATAAGAACTATCGACAATGAAAGATTTTTTTAAGATACTCGTTAGGTTTGTACCTCCATATAAGGGCTATCTCGCACTGAACATATTATTCAATCTCTTAACGGCTTTTCTCACACTGTTCTCATTTGCACTCATCATTCCTATTCTGCAAATGCTGTTTGAGATCAATGCCGAGACCTACTCATTCATGGAATGGGGAAGCGGTTCGCTGAAAGATACAGCCATAAACAATTTCTACTACTACACACAGGTGATTATAGGCACTTGGGGACAATCGGCAGCCTTGGCTACGCTTGCCGTAGCACTTGTGATCATGACCGGGCTGAAGACCGGAGCAGCCTATCTGAGCGCCTTTTTCATGATTCCTATACGCTCGGGCATCGTGCGCGACATAAGAAATACAATCTACAACAAAATAGTGAGCCTGCCTATTGGTTTCTTCTCCAGCGAGCGCAAAGGCGATGTGATGGCTCGCATGAGCGGTGATGTGCTGGAAGTCGAGGCTTCTATCATTGCTTCGCTTGACATGATGTTCAAGAATCCTATAATGATTATAGTGTGCCTGGGCATGATGATTACCGTGAGCTGGCAACTCACCCTGTTTGTCCTTATCCTCTTGCCTATAGCAGGAACAATTATGGGAAAAGTGGGCAAATCACTTAAGCGCGTGTCGCTTGAAGGACAGATACAATGGGGCGTACTGCTTTCAACAATAGAAGAAACATTGGGTGGCCTGCGCATAATCAAGGCTTTCAATGCCGAACATAAGGTCAAGAACCGCTTTAACAACGAGAACCAGGTGTTCTACAGCCTCACAACAAAGCGTAATCGCCGGTACGAACTGGCACACCCTATGAGCGAATTCCTGGGTACGGCTACAATAGCAATCGTTCTGTGGTTTGGCGGTAGCCTCATCTTATCGGGCGACTCTTCCATTACTGCAGCTTCATTCATCTATTATATGGTGATTTTCTATAGCATCATAAATCCGGCTAAAGACTTGTCGAAGGCAACTTATTCGATACAGAAAGGTCTTGCTTCAATGGACCGAATCGACAAGATTCTCAAAGCAGAAAATCCTATAAAGAACCCTGAAAAGGCCGTTACGCTTCAAAGCAACAAGAACAATATTTCCTACAAGAATGTGCGTTTCCGCTATCAGAACGACTGGGTAATTGATGATGTTACTCTGGATATCGAATACGGCAAGACGGTTGCCCTTGTAGGACAATCCGGCTCGGGCAAATCAACTCTGGCCGACTTGCTTCCGCGATTCTATGATGTAAACGAGGGAAGCATTACGATAGACGAAATCGATATTCGTGACCTTAATGTAAGCGACCTTAGAGGTCTTATGGGAAATGTCAACCAGGAAGCTATCCTGTTTAACGACTCTTTCTATAACAATATAACTTTCGGTGTGGAATCGGCTACAATGGAACAGGTAATCGATGCCGCTAAGGTTGCCAATGCCTACGATTTCATCATGGCTTCTGAAAACGGATTTGAAACCAACATAGGCGACCGAGGCTGCAAACTTTCAGGCGGACAGCGACAACGCATAAGCATCGCTAGAGCGATCCTCAAGAATCCTCCTATACTTATTCTTGACGAAGCGACTTCGGCACTCGATACCGAAAGCGAACGCCTTGTGCAGGAAGCTCTGGACCGACTTATGAAGAACCGCACAACGATTGTCATCGCTCACAGATTGTCTACAATCAAGAATGCCGACATGATATGCGTGATGCACGAAGGCAAGATTGTGGAACGGGGTACACATGACGAACTGATTGCCCTCAACAAGTT
>JAFOXR010000038.1 GCA_017391675.1 Muribaculaceae bacterium | reverse complement strand
GGTATACCTGTTACCACTAATACCATTTATGACCTTGCGTCGGTATCGAAAGCCGCAGGAACATTGCCTGGCGTAATGAAGGCATGTGATGAAGGTTTGATGAATGTAGATGAGAAGATGAGCGTGTATGTGCCTGGCATGCGTCGAGCTGATAGAGAGAACTTGACTATCCGTGAGTTCCTGTATCATGAAACGGGATATATACCATCATTGCCTATCTTGAAAATAATGACAGATGAGAACAATAACTTGCGTGCAGATCTGGTATCACGAATAAAGAGCGACAAGTATAATATACAGATAGGAGACAGCCTGTTCCTTTGTGAGGCCGCGTATGATACTGTGATGAGCCGTGCTTATACTATACAGCTTAAGCCTGACAAAAAGATGCGGTACAGTTGCGTGAATTTCTGCTTGTTGATGGACGCTGAACAGCATGCTACAAAAACTCGTCATGATGAGTATGTAGACCGAAACTTCTATGCGCCACTAGGTGCATGGCACACAACATATCGTCCAATGGATAAGTTTAGCCGCTGCCAAATAGCGCCTACCGAATATGATGCATTAATGCGCAAACAATTGGTGTGGGGCTATGTGCACGATGAAACCAATGCTTTTGCAGGTGGCGTGGCAGGAAATGCGGGACTTTTCTCAAATGCAAATGACTTGGCCAAACTATGCCAGATGTGGCTTAATGATGGAGTATATGGCGGAGAACGATATCTGTCGGAAGCAACATCAAAGCAGTTTACTACCGAGCGCAGTGCTAATTCTCGCCGAGGAATGGGATTTGACCGTGTGCCAAACAATCCTGAGCACTATAACCCAACTTGTGACGAGGCTCCAGCCGAAACATATGGGCATATAGGTTTTACGGGTACGGTATTCTGGGTGGATCCTGTAAATGAAATAGCATTTGTATTCCTATGCAATAGGGTGAATCCTACTCGCGATAATGAGGCATTCAGCAAAATCGATGTTCGCCCTAATATGTTCCGTTTGGTTTATGAGTCGTTGTTAGATAAATAGAGTAAAATCTTTCAATTTGAAATCAAAAGTCGAGATTTCCTAAAATATTTTAGGAAAAATAGTAAAAAATGTGCAAAATGTTAGTTTTGTACATTTTTTATGTTTATATTTGTGCCATAATTAATTTTTAAGTAAAAAAGATTCACAATGAAAGCATCAGAAGTTTTAAGTGATTTGAAAAGAAGGTTCCCTAATGAACCAGAGTATTTGCAAGCAGTAGAGGAAGTAATTACCACTATTGAAGATGAATACAACAAACACCCGGAATTTGAACGCTATAATTTGATTGAGCGTTTGTGCATACCGGACAGAATTTTCTCTTTCAGAATTTCTTGGGTAGATGATAAGGGTAATGTACAGAATAATATGGGTTACCGTATCCAACATAATAATGCTATCGGTCCTTACAAAGGCGGTATCCGTTTTCACTCATCAGTAAATCAGTCAATCTTGAAGTTCTTGGCATTTGAGCAAACATTCAAGAACTCACTTACAACTCTTCCTATGGGTGGAGGTAAAGGTGGTTCCGACTTCAATCCTAAGGGCAAGAGCGATATGGAAGTGATGCGTTTCTGTCAAGCATTCCTTGCAGAACTATGGCGTCACATTGGTCCTGATACCGATGTTCCAGCTGGTGATATAGGTGTTGGTGGCCGCGAAGTAGGCTATATGTTTGGTATGTACAAGAAGATGGCTCGTGAGCACACAGGTACATTTACTGGAAAGGGACTTGAATTTGGTGGTTCACTAGTTCGTCCTGAAGCTACTGGATACGGAAATGTATATTTCTTGCTTAACATGCTAGCGACTCGCGGTATAGATATCAAGGGCAAGAAAGTTGCAATCTCTGGTTCTGGTAATGTCGCTACATATACAGCGAAGAAACTTTTGTCACTAGGAGCAAAAGTTGTTACTATGAGTGACTCTAACGGTACAATCTATGTGCCAGAAGGAATCTCTGAAGAGCAATTGGAATATATCTTCAAGTTGAAGAATATTTATCGTGGCCGTATCAAGGAATTTGCTGAAGAATATGGTTGCGAATACTTTGACGGCGAACGCCCATGGAAAGTAAAGTGTGATATTGCTATGCCAAGTGCTACACAGAACGAGCTTGATGGTGATGATGCTCGCATGCTATTGGAAAATGGCGTAATCGCTGTGAGCGAAGGTGCGAACATGCCATCTACTCCAGAGGCAGTGCATCAGTTCTTGGCGGCTAAGATTCTATATGCTCCAGGTAAGGCTGCTAATGCCGGCGGTGTATCAGTTTCTGGTCTTGAAATGTCACAGAATTCAGAAAAGATCTCTTGGAGTGCCGAAGAAGTTGATGCTAAACTTCAAAGCATCATGAAGAATATTCATGAACAATGCGTGAAGTATGGTATTCAGGAAGACGGTACTGTAAACTATGTGAAGGGTGCTAATGTGGCAGGATTCATGAAGGTTGCAAAAGCAATGATGGCACAAGGTATCATTTAATTGTACGCTAGATTTATTGAAAGTATTATATTTAAGTGGTCGGGCTCTCTGTCCGACCACTTTTGTTTTATGCCGGGATTGCAGTTGATTGCTACAAAATGTGTATCTTTGCTTGTATAATGCATAAGGTTGTTTCGTATATATTAGTAGCTTTGATATTAGCTGGGTGCGGTCGCTCGGTTGATGTCCGTCTGGCAAGGGTGAATGCTCTTGCCGAGGAGAACCTTGCCGATAGCGCTATGCAGGTACTGGACAGTATCGACATGGCTTCGCTCAGTGGTGAATACAACCGCCGTTACTATGACCTGCTGACCATAAAGACCCGCGACAAAGCCGACCTTTCGTTTGAAAGCGACAGCCTTGCCCTGTCGGTAATGGAATATTTCAAGGACCACGGAACCGATACTGTGCGTGCCGAAGCATATTACTATGCCGGTCGTGTGGCTCGTATGCTTGGAGATTCTCCGCAAGCACTTGACTATATGCAAAGCGCGCTCGATTGTCTAGACGATTCCTGTGCACGCCTCAAAGGCAAAATCTCCAGCCAAATGGGACAGATTTTATTGAATCTTTATCTGTTTGAGCAGGCAAAACCTCGTTTCAAAGACGCTATCAAGTATAATCATGCCTCTGGTGACACCCTTGCACTTATGTATAACTATCGTAACTTAGCAGATACTCATTCTTATATGTGTGAGGAAGATAGTGTTATTCCAAATCTTAAACTGGCTTTATCGGTCTTTAAAAAACTGGATTCTTGCAGTAAATGGAGAGAAATTGAAATAAGAACAATTACAACAGATTTTTATCTTTCTAAGAATGATCTTGATGCTGCCTTGTTTGAGTACAATATTATAGATAGTCTTATAACAAATGAATCTATTCCTGATTATGTTTTGTTGACTGCTATAAATATTCACCTGAAAACAAAAAAACTTGATAGGGCAAGAGACTATTCTTTGATGTTGCTTAAATCAAAATCGATTTATAGTAAAAAAAATGCGTATGAAGCACTTGCTAATATTTCCGACTATTTTGAAGATAAGGAAAATATGTATTTATATACTAGAAAGTACAAAGAATTTATAGATTCTATTAATGATAATGCCTCCACAGATGCTGTGATTCATCAAAACTCAATATATAACTACAAACTTAAAGAACAAAAGAATCTGCTTCTGGAAAAGAAGCAGGACTCGTTGATAATAAGTGTATTAAGCCTCGTAATAATTGTTTCTGCATTAGTCATGATAACATATTTCATTTATAAACATCTTAAAAGCAGAAACAAAAAACTTTTGGCGGAAAATAATAATTTACTATCGGCTAACAATCTGCAAAAATTAGAGCTTTCTCAACAATTAATAAAAATCAAACAATTAGAATCGGATATTCATTTTTTCAGTGCAAACTTATTCCAAAATGAGACTACCGCAGAACTGTTGAGTGAACAAATCAGAAATACAATTAAAGAACATTCAAAAAATATTGAGGCAGAAAAATATACTGTTCCACTGGAAATCCTAGACTCTGATATATACAAACGCTTAAAGCAATATTGCAAAGATAAAACAGCTGTTCCCATTTCCAATGATGAATGGAAGAGCTTCGACAACTTAATAAATACTGTTCATGTAAATTTCAAATTGAAATTGATACAATTGAACAGTAAATTAACTGAACACGAATATCACATTTGCTTATTGTTGAAATGTCGATTCGCTAATTCTGAAATTGCGTTCTTGACCCATAAAGATAAGACAAGTATCTCACAAGCAAGAAAAAGACTCTATAAAAAGATGTTCTTGTGTGAAGGAGAGTCAAGCGAATTTGATAAATTTATCTATTCATTATAAGCGAATTAGGGAATAATGTAAACTTTCTGTCAACCTTAAAATAAAAATGTCAACTTTTTGTCAACTTAAAAAGTTGCAGATAAAATTTTGATTTCTTTGTTTTGTCGTGTAATTCTATATGTACACGAATATGAAGAAATTTATTCTAATCTTAGTTTCTATCCTTTTCTGCTCTTCATTATTTGCAGAAGACATTCCTCTTTCTAAAAAAGACGCAGGAGCAGGCGGATATGGAATGGGAAACGACAAGGAACTTGTTGTGGGAGTGAGTGCGTCCATTGAGGACGGAGTGCTAACCGTTGCGACCGATGTTGCAACTCACGGAGTTGTAGTATCAATCTACGACAGTAGCTGTGTTGTTGTATATACATCGGTAAGTGAGATTGAGGGCAAAACACACGAATTCGTTGTTGGAGAACAACCCTCTGGCGATTATATTCTGGAAGTAGAAATCGGCGATACACTTGCCTCTGGCGAATTTACTATTGACTGAAAAACATATCTATTTTTATATAGATGAGTATTAATCAAAAAACTATTTATGTATGAAAGAGAATTTTTTTCTTGAAAGCGAACTTGCTGAAATGGAAGCTTTGGAAATCAAAGGTGGAGCTGATTATGAAATCAATGCGCAAAAAAGTTGTACAAATTCAGCTTGGGGCTGTGGTGCAGGAACAGATCAAGAAGGATGCACAAACACTGTTACAGGTTGTGGTAGTGATATTGAGGAACCACCTATTTTACAATTATCATGTGTAGCTATCTAAATTTCAGGCGTTCTATGCTTTCATAAATTACGGAGCATAGAACGCTTTGTTTTTATTTTAACAAATAGATTATGAAAACCAGTCGATATAATTATATTCTGTATACCGATACTCATGGATATTGGTATAATGCTCTTACGGGTTCGTTCTTCCGTCTATCATCATCTCTTAGCAAGAAAATAGAAAGTTTATCTGAGGATTTGACTTTTCTTGAAAAGAATGTGAAGACTATGTATGACAAGATGAAGGACAATGGGTTTATCATTCCTGCCGATGTCAATGAAATAGACTTGGTGCGCCAAAAACATGATGAAGCAGTTCATAGAAAAGACTATTTTATGGTAGTATTGCCCACTCTAAATTGCAATTATAGTTGTTGGTACTGTATTCAAGACCATATACCAACCGTGATGAGCGATACCACGCTGGAGGCTCTTAAACGACATATCGACTATATGATAGATGTGAAAGAAATAGAATCACTGCATCTCGACTGGTTTGGCGGTGAACCGTTCATGTTCTTTAAGAAAGTTATCGAGCCGTTAAGCCGATACGCAATAAATCGGTGTGAAGAAAAGGGAGTTCCTTTTATGAACGGATCTACCACAAACGGATATTTTCTTACACCTGAAGTTGCTTCTCTTCTCACGGAATTAAAATTCAAGCGATTTCAAATTACTCTTGACGGAGAAAAGAAATTTCATGATAAGGTGAAATTCACCAAGGGCTGTGAATCCACATTTGAACATGTACTAAAAAATATCAATAATATATTGTCGCTGAATCCCGATATAAGGGTGTTTTTAAGGATAAATTATACACATAAGACACTGACGCCGCAAATGGTAGATGAGGTGAACGAATTTATCGAATATAACAACAGGGAATGTATCACAGTTACTCCTAAAAAGGTATGGCAGGAAAATACCGATAAGAATTTTACATCTACAATTCAGCAAATAATAGATTTGTTTGACGCTTCTGGTTATAAAGTGTCAAGATGGGATATACCCTCCGGCTCAATTCCTTGTTATGTAAGCAAAGAATACTACAACGCTATAAATTTTAATGGTAATGTGGTGAAATGCACAGCATGTAACGATTTATATGAAAGGCAAGCCAAAGGAGTATTAAAAGATAATGGAATTATAGAATGGAATGATTCTTATGATATAAAATGTCAATCACGCACTTTTGAAAATGAGCGATGCTTAGATTGCAAAAAACTTCCCGTATGTGTAGGAATATGCCCACGTGACCATATCCTTGGCAAAACACATTGTAAATATGATGTGATAGACAGTGATTTTGAAAAAGATTTGATAAATTATTTAGTTCATCAGTACTATTAATTTGAATTTCTTATAATTATTATCTACATTTGGGGTATGTGTTATGACGATGCATATACTTGAGAGTTTTATTTTTATTAGAAACATAAACTTTTTTGATATGAAACCATACAGTTGTATTTTCATGTTCTTGAGCATGTCTTTAATCTGTAATAACGCATTTTCACAAGAGGGTTCGGATACCCTTATGCATTCTAAGCAACTTCAAGAAATAGTGGCGCAAGGCAATTATATAGTGAACAAGGGAGAGTATCAATTGCTATTCTTGTCTAAAACCGACCGTGAATTTGGCTCAAATGCGCTTGATGCCATATCCTCCCACCCAATGTTCAGCACATCGCTCAATGGCACATCACTCGTTTCGTGGGACAGACAGCAAGTGTTTATTCTTATTAACGGAATACCTTCCGACGGACAGGAATTGCGCACCTATAAGGCCGACGACATCAAAAATGTGGAGTATTACCAGATTGCACCTCCGCAATATTCCATTTTTTCATCGGGACCGATAGCCAATGTTATCGTAAAGCGCAAAGTCGATAGATTTTATTCTGGATATTTCAACGCCAACAATGCAGTGAATACGGGATTTGGTACTAATCAAGCTGACTTGACCTACAGAGATTCGCTTAACCAAGTGAAGATAGGCTACTGGGGTGACTATAGAGATATTAATAATATCAGAAAACACTCATACTATGATTATGGCGACATGAAAACCAGCTATAATGGGACTGACAATAAATCTAACGGTAATTACCATAAATTCACGGGAGCTTACCAACGATACCAAGGAAAGCACCTGTTCAATGCCAAGATAGGGTATATCTATGATAATGGTTCTCAAAACGAGCCTGCAAAATCTACCATTGAAACCACCGACGGAGTTTTCTACGGAGAAAGTGAAACTTCGCTGAAAAGTTCTTCACGAAGTCTCTCTGCTGACTTATATTATTGCTACAGGATAAACAATATGAAATATATAGCTTTCAATGTGGTGAATACATTTGCCAATGCAACTTCCGATTCCCGCATATGGCTCAACCAACCGGCTCCTTTTGACGACATGAACTATGACAATAGCTCGGCTATAAAAAACAACACTCATTCTCTTGTCGCCAATGTGGCTTTCGTATCTCCTTTGTGGGGTGGTGATTTCAGCTTGGGTGATTCTTATTCCCATTTGCGACTTAAACAGAAGTCTGCCGGAATCGAATATACGCCTGTAAAAAATACCAATACACTATATGCAGCCGTTGTTTGGAGAATAAAAAATATTTCTACATTGTATCCTATGATTGGTTTCCATGTTATAAACAACAATAACGGTACTAAGGAAACCACCAACATACAACCTTATTTCAATATGTACTACGACTGGTGGCCTAGTGCTTTGAAAGGTTTTTCAATACAAGCTACGGCAACGATTAATACGGGTATTCCTTCTTTGGGACAATTGACCGAAAGTGCGACTTACCTTGACAGAAGATTCCTTTCTATCGGGAATGCCGGATTGAAAGACTTCTGGAGCGGACAAATGAAATTAGTGATAGCTTATTTCAAACCAAACAGTCGAAACAATATTCAACTTGTTGTTCGTCCGCGCTATTTTCATAAACCTTACGCTTCTATTCTTTATTCTGTAGGAGAGAATGTTTATCTGCAACCCCGAAATATAGGCGACATTTTTCGGAATGCCGTTTATCTTCGCGCAGTATGGAATCCTGTTTCTTGGCTTGAATTTGACCCTTATTTTGAATGCCTTACCAGTCATTACGACACACCAAGCAAGCGAGTAAGGGAAAACTATCTGCGGGTTGGTGGTTCGGTTACATTCAGGCTTAAAAACTTTAATGCTTCATTTTCATACAATACACCAACCGAAGAATATGAAGGAGACTTAATAAGACATGGAAGCACTCAATGGGTAGTAGATGCACAATACAAATATCGCAATTGGACTTTTGGCGCAATGTACAGCTACTTGGGAGTCAATGACTATACTAGTGGAAATATTGCCGATTTTTCATATCTTGAACGCAAAGACTGGAAGCCTCTGCGCAATCTGGTGCGTCTAAACATTTCTTATTCTTTCTCAATAGGAAAGGCAAGAAAACACGACAGAAAATTCCTCAACAACGAAAGCTTTGATAACGGATTGACCGACCGTAACAAGGTGAAAATGAAGTAATATAACTTCAACTATGGGCGGATTTCCATTCATACGGCAGCACGACTCTATGATGTGTGGCATCGCATGTCTGCAGATGGTGTGTTGTCACTACGGAAAAAAAATCGCGCAGGACTACTTGTCGGAGTTTTGCAGTGCTACAGCCGAAGGGGTGTCACTGCTAGGCATCAGCACAGCAGCTAAAAAGTTGGGAATGCGCACCGTATGTGGAAAATTAAGCGTTAAGCAGTTGGACAATGAAGACCTGCCTTGCATTCTTCACTGGAAGCAGAACCATTTTGTGGTACTTTATAAGGTGAAGAAAGGAGAGAGATTCTGCATCGCCGATCCCGGGAAAGGCTTGGTAACTTACTCCCGGGAGGAGTTCATCAGGTACTGGGTGAGCGACAAGACCGGCAACGAGGAGAGAGGGATTGCCATGTTTCTTGAGCCTACGCCCGAATTTCACGCTATGGAATACAGCAGTGAAGAGTCAAAGCGCTCATTCCGCTTTCTTATGGGATATTTCAAGAAGTATCAAGCGTCTTTTTCGCTTATTGTACTGGGGCTGGTGATAGGGTGCATTCTGCAATTGCTCATGCCATTTCTCACTCAAGCAATTGTCGATAATGGTATCAAAAACAATGACATCGGGCTGGTGTGGCTCATTCTGTTAGGCGAGTTGATGATAGTGCTGGGACGCGCAGCAGCAGGATTTATGCGGAGCAGGATTCTGTTGAGTGTGTCCATGAAAATAAACATCTCGCTTGTGAGCGACTTTTTTGCAAAGTTGCTGAAACTGCCCATGGCGTTTTTTGACACCAAACTTATGGGCGATCTCATGCAACGCATGGGCGACCACAACCGGGTGCAGTCGTTCCTCACGGGACAGGCGTTGAATGTGCTTTTTTCGATTTTGAGTTTTATTGTCTTCGGAGCGGTACTTTTGGTATATGACAGGCTTATATTCGCTATTTTCATTGCAGGAAGCGTCCTTTACGGATTATGGATAACAGTGTTCCTGGGAAGGAGAAAGGTGCTGGACTATGAACAGTTTGAGAAACATGCTATTAACCAGAACAAAACCTACCAGTTCATTAGCAACATGCAGGAAATAAAACTGCAGGATTGCGAGAGAAGACGGAGAGCAGAATGGGAACAGGTGCAGAACGACCTGTTTGCGGTGCAGATGAAGTCGTTGAAGCTACAACAGACACAAGAGGCTGGTAGTGTTCTTCTTAACGAGATAAAAAACATCGTGATTACGGCAACTGCAGCCACTGCGGTAATCAACGGGGATATCACGCTCGGTACGATGCTGGCTATTCAGTACATCATCGGTCAACTAAATTCCCCAGTGGAACAATTCATGGCATTCATATACAGTCTGCAAGATGTGAAAATATCTCTGGAGCGCATCAATGAGATACATGAGGGACGAAACGAGGAATCTCCACAAGAAAACCTTACGGCGTTCCCCGAGGCACCTTGTCACATCGTCATAGATGGTGTGAGTTTCAAGTATGACCGGCATGCGCTCAAATACACTATAGAAGACATAGATATACACATACCCGAGGGTAAGGTTACTGCCATTGTAGGGGCTTCGGGAAGCGGAAAAACCACGCTTATAAAGCTTATGCTTGGGTTTTATCCAGTGAACAAGGGCTATATTACGATTGCTGGAGAGAATATAAACCGATACAGCCTGAAGTGGTGGAGACGGCAATGCGGCGTGGTGATGCAGGAGGGTGTCATCTTCTCGGAATCCATAGCAAGGAATATTGCAGTAGATGACGGCGAGATTGATGAACAACGAATGATACAGGCAGCAGAAATGGCATGTATCAAGGATTATATACTGAGTTTGCCATTGAAGTTCAATACCATAATAGGCAGAGACGGAGTAGGGTTGAGCCAAGGTCAAAAACAGCGCATTCTTATAGCAAGGGCGGTATACAAGAATCCGTCCTTCATCTTCCTTGACGAGGCAACAAATGCGCTTGATGCCAAGAATGAAAGAGTCATTGTTGAGAATTTGAACGAATTTTACAAAGGTCGTACTGTGGTGATTGTGGCACACCGACTAAGCACAGTGAAGAACGCCGACAATATTATAGTGCTTGAAGGTGGCAGAGTGGCAGAAACCGGCAACCACGAGTCACTCATTGCACAACGAGGAGCATATTTCAACCTTGTGAGAAACCAACTTGAGCTTGGAAATTAAAAGACTGATATAGCGTTTAGCGCATGTTTAGCGCGAAGTGAAATTAATGAATTTGGTGGTTGAGTGCTTGAAAAAATAAAATGTGTGTGTATCTTTGTACTCTTGAGAGTGTGTC
This sequence comes from Muribaculaceae bacterium, assembly GCA_017391675.1. Lineage (GTDB taxonomy): Bacteria > Bacteroidota > Bacteroidia > Bacteroidales > Muribaculaceae > RGIG4576. Next base: position 24,477 of record JAFOXR010000038.1, on the reverse strand, counting down.
TTGTTATGAGACGCTCGCAAATAAATGTAGATTATATAATAAAATAAAGAGAGACATGAAGAAATTATTTTTTGGTGCATTGGCAGCATTAGCAATGGTGTCGTGCAGTGACAACAAGTACTCAGTTACAGCAGTATTTGATAATGGTGATAATGACGGTAAAATGGCGTACCTTCTTAACTATGATACTGGTGAAACTCTAGACAGTGCTGTAATAAAGAACAGCTGTGTGCGTTTTGAGGGTGTAGTTGAGACTCCATTTGTTGCTCGTCTTGGCTTGTCAAAAGGCCGAGTGCAATTTATAGTTGAACCGGGAGATATCGCAATAGACGGAAAGGGTACTGCAACAGGTACAGCGTTGAATGATGCTCTTGAAGCATTGAGTAATGAACTGAGTATGATAATGATGGATACTACAGCCGATGAATCAAAGAAGTTCATGAATTATCTAGGTGCATTGGATAACGCATATGAAGCTAATAAGGAAAATCCTATAGGATATTATGCTTTTGTTCAGTCAATGTATTATAAGTATGAAAATAAGCAACAACTTGATTCAGCTCTAGCTCTAGCTCCTGCTTATTATACAGAATTTACTCGTATCTCTAAGCAAATGAATGCGCTAAATCAGCTTGAACTTACTGCAGAGGGAAAAATGTTCAGCGATTTTAGCGTTAAAGCTGCCGATGGTTCAGAACAGAAGCTATCCGATTATGTTGGTAAGGGAAATTATGTGTTGGTTGATTTCTGGGCAAGCTGGTGCGGTCCATGCCGTCGCGAAATTCCAGTTATAAAGGAAATTCTTGAAACGCACAAAGATAAAGGCCTTACAGTGCTAGGTGTTGCTGTGTGGGATAAGGTAGAGGATACTAAGACAGCTATGGAAGAACTTGAAATCAAATGGCCTGTTATTCTTGATGCACAAAGCGGTCCTACCGATTTGTATGGTATCTCTGGAATTCCTCATATCATATTGTTCGCACCTGACGGAACAATCGTTTCACGCGGAAAGCAAGGCGAAAGCTTGAAGGCTGCTGTAGACGAAGCAATGTCAAAATAATAATGAATATTGTAAATAGAATAGAAAAGGCTTCCTGTACAGGAAGCCTTTTCTATTAGTTGTTGTGGAAAAATCTTATTCTTTTGGAAGAACATTTACAGTTAACTTTTCATAAGCTCTTTCCGCTTTAGCGCGTGCTGCTTCAACCGATTCGTCGGTAGCTAGAATTACACCCATGCGGCGGTGTCCATTAATTTCTGGTTTACCGAAAATTCTCATTTGAACTCCAGGTTCAGCAAGAACATTTTCCAGGTTGTCGAATTCAATGCGGTTGGTTTCGCCTTCAACTACAACAGCGCGAGAGGCCGATGGTCCGTAGAAACTGATAGATGGGATAGGCAATCCTAGAAGAGCTCTTGCGTGTAGAGCGAATTCGCTTTGGTCTTGAGAAATCATTGTCACCATACCTGTGTCGTGAGGACGAGGAGATACTTCGCTGAAAATAACATCATTACCCTTGATGAACATCTCAACTCCGAAAATGCCATATCCTCCAAGTGCATCGGTAACCTTCTTTGCAATTTCTTGAGCTTTAGCCAATGCTGCTGTAGTCATTGGTTGAGGTTGCCATGAATAACGGTAGTCTCCGTCGATTTGAATATGGCCTATAGGTTCGCAGTATTGTGTGCCAGCGATATTGCGCACTGTTAGCAATGTGATTTCGTAATCAAAGTCAACAAAACCTTCAACGATTACTCTACCAGCACCTGCGCGTCCGCCTTCTTGTGCAATTTTCCATGCCTTTTCAATATCTTCCTGCTTTTTGATTGTGCTTTGTCCGTGTCCAGAAGAACTCATGATAGGTTTAACAACGCAAGGTATGCCTATTTCTTCTACTGCTTGCAGGAACTCTTCCTTGTCGGAAGCGAATTTATATCTAGAAGTTGTTATGCCAAGTTCTTCGGCAGCTAAGCGGCGAATGCCTTCGCGGTTCATTGTTAGCCATGCAGCGTTAGCGGTAGGGGTAACATTGTAACCTTCTTTTTCAAGCTGAACAAGTACTGGGGTTGCGATCGCTTCAACTTCGGGAATGATGTGATCGGGCTTTTCAAGTTCGATAATTTCACGAAGCTTTTCTCCGTCAAGCATGTTAAATACATGGAAATGATGTGCAACCTGCATTGCAGGAGCATTAGGGTATTTGTCGCAAGCTACGACTTCAACGCCCATGCGCATAAGTTCAATTGCTACCTCTTTACCAAGCTCACCGCTTCCTAGAAGCAATGCTTTGCGACCGATGTTGGTCATAACTGAGCCAATTTTAGCCATATTAAGTATAGTTTATTAATTATTTAGTATTATTGATGCAAATGTAGTGAAATATTGTCATTATTGCAATTAAGAACTTATAGAGCCAGTAAATTAAAACAAAGAAAGGGAAAACCAGTATCGGCTTTCCCTTTCTTCTATAGAGTTTTAATTAAAATCAAATGAAATTGTATATCAGATTAGTGATATCATAATTTCTTCTTCTGCTTCGCTAATGTTAAGTTTGCCTTCGCGAGCCAACCAACCGATTGCTGCATAAAGTTCCTTTTCCTTTAGCTTAGTAGCTTTCTTTAAACCTTTCATACTTAGAGTACCTTGTTCGTTTAGAGCTGTCCAAGTTTTGCCAGCCCATTCGCCAATAATTTCTACGTTCATTTTCTTAAAAAAATAGTTTAACAATAAAACTTTCGTTTAGTGTATTTTCTCAAATTCAGGTGCAAAATTACATAAATTCTGGAAATAAAAACAATTTTACTGTAAGAAAAAATCGCTTTTTCGTTGAAAATGTGTGTTTTGTGGCATTATGATGCATTATTTAAGTGCATAATAACGCATAAATGCGATTGCCGCTGATATGTTCAGTAATATTTTGTGGATTATTGATTCGTTTGTATCTTTGTGAATTATGAAAGGACTTGTGATAAAAAATACAGGTAGCTGGTATGTCGTTAAGATAGATGATGGCAGCATTGTGAATTGCAAGATAAAAGGCAATTTCAGATTGAAAGGGATTCGCACAACCAATCCTGTGGCAGTGGGCGATATGGTGGAAGTTGCTGTGAAAGATGATGCTTCCTATATTATCGGCATTGAACCAAGGCGCAACTATATAATAAGAAAAGCATCAAACCTCTCAAAAGAGTCGCAAATATTGGCGTCGAACATTGATCAGGCTTTGCTTATTGTTACGCTTAAGGAACCTGTGACGAATACAACATTTATTGATCGCTTTCTTGCTACAGCCGAGGCATATAATGTTCCGGTTGTGATTGTGATTAATAAGGTTGACCTTCTTTCTGATGCTGATGACCATGATTATCTTGAAGCAGTCAAGAGTCTTTATGAGATAATAGGATATAAGGTTATTAAAATGAATGCCTTGGCAGGTGATGGCTTGGAAGAATTGCAACAGGCCTTGGCTGGTAAAGTTACATTACTGTCGGGTAATTCTGGAGTAGGAAAGTCATCAATAATAAATTTGGTGTTGCCAGGTCTAAATTTGAAAACGGGTAATGTGTCGGAATCGCATCACACTGGTATGCACACCACAACTTTCTCCGAAATGTTTGATTTGCCAGGAGGTGGCAGTGTGATAGATACTCCTGGGGTTAAAGGATTTGGAACAATAGACTTTGATAAAGCAGAAGTGGCTCACTATTTTAAGGAAATATTTAAGATCTCGGCAAACTGCAAATACAATAACTGTACGCATACACATGAGCCAGGCTGTGCCGTGCGTGATGCCGTAGAAAATCATTACATAAGCGAATCGCGATACCAGAGCTATCTGAGCATTTTGGAAGATGGCAGTGATGATAAGTATCGCAAGCCTTTCTAGATGAATAGAGCCGAAAAGAAAGTGCTTAAAGATTTTTTTATGATGATATTTTGAGCAATGGTGTTTTTTTGTTGCATAAATATTGCGGAATGCGAGAAAAAATGCTACATTTGTAAAAAATTGGATTAAAAGATGGCAACCGATTTGCATTCTGTCGTAGAAAGGATTCTTACAAAGTCGAGCGTGCTGGTGGAAAAGTACCATGCGCTTGAGGAAGATAGGGCGAATGCAGAAAAGGAAATAGCCAGTTTGCGTAATGAAATAATGGCGTTGAGAAAAGAAGTGGAGCAACTTCGTCAGGACAATGAGTATCTGAAGCTTGCCCGTTCTATAGCTCCATCGCAAGAGCAACTGGCGGAAAGTAAGTCCATAATAAGCCAATTAGTGCGGGACGTGGATAAATGTATCTCACAATTAACTTGATGCTATGGCTGAAGATGATAAACAAAAAATATGGATATGTCTCGGCGATGTGAAAAATGTGCCATTGTCAGTAAGACAATCAGATATTGATGTTTACCGTAAAGCGGAACAATCGGTAAATAAATTGTGGGGTGCTTGGAAGACAAAATTTGATAAGTTATCTTCGGAAGAAGTAATGGCAAGAATAGCATTCCAATTTGCTAGATTATATATCGAAGCGAATACGCGTAATGATGAAGTAAATGATATACTTACGGGCTTTGAGCAAAAACTTAACGATATACTCGTGAAAGTACAGCGAGAAGACGGATAATGAAAATTATGATCACGCTCAAGAGGCAGTGTATCATGTATTTACGATGAATTAAACCTGCACTTTTTAATGTGTTTGCAATAGTGTTGCAAGTGCGTTGATAAGTGCTTTTTTTATATAATAACTTTTAAAAAAACAAACAAATATGACATTAGGTATATTACCGGTAGTGTTGATAGCAGTAGCCACATTGGCACTGGGTATCGTAGGAACACTTATTATAAATCGTATTATAGCTAAGTCTCGAGCAAATAGCATTATAGAGGAAGCAAAGCTTGAGGCTGAAGTTATAAAGAAGAATAAGATTATTGAAGCCAAAGAGGCTGAGATGGCAATCAAGAGTGAGGCTGAGAAACAAGCTAATCAGCGTTTGTCAAAAGTTCAGTCGGTAGAAGCTAAATTGAAGCAACGCGAATTGCAGCTTAATCAGCAGCAGTCGGAAATTCAACGCAAGAAGAATGAAAATGATGCTTTGAAGGCTAATCTTGAAAACCAGTTGGCACAAGTTGATAACAAGAAAGAGGAACTAGATAAAATGCATAAAAGCGTCTTGGAAACTCTTGAGCATGTATCTGGAATGTCGGCTGAAGAAGCAAAGGAAAAACTTGTGGAATCGTTGAAAGATGAAGCTAAAACAGCTGCTGCATCTTATATTAACGATATTATGGATGATGCAAAAATGACAGCTAACAAGGAAGCTAAGCGTATTGTAGTTCAATCAATTCAACGCGTGGCAACTGAAACTGCAATAGAAAATGCAGTGACAGTATTCCATATTGACAGCGATGAGATAAAGGGACGCATTATTGGTCGTGAAGGCCGTAATATCCGTGCTCTAGAGGCAGCTACAGGTATTGAAATTATCGTAGACGATACTCCAGAGGCAATTGTCCTTTCAGGATTTGACCCAGTGCGCCGTGAAATTGCTCGTCTTGCACTGCATCAGCTTGTAGCCGATGGCCGTATTCACCCTGCAAGAATTGAAGAGGTGGTTGCAAAGGTTAAAAAGCAAGTTGAGGAAGAAATTATTGAAACAGGAAAGCGTACAGCAATCGATTTGGGTATCCATGGATTGCATCCGGAACTAATACGACTTGTTGGAAAAATGAAGTACCGTTCAAGTTACGGACAGAATTTGCTTCAGCACTCTCGTGAAACAGCCAATCTATGTGCTATAATGGCATCTGAATTGGGCTTGAATCCTAAAAAAGCTCGTCGTGCAGGATTGTTGCACGATATCGGTAAAGTGCCTGATGAAGAACCTGAATTGCCACACGCATTGCTTGGTATGAAACTTGCTGAAAAGTATAAGGAAAAACCAGACATCTGCAATGCTATCGGTGCTCACCATGATGAGGAAGAGGCAACAAGTTTGCTAGCACCAATCGTACAAGTGTGTGATGCTATTTCAGGAGCTCGCCCAGGAGCTCGCCGCGAAGTTGTTGAAGCATATATCAAGCGCTTGAATGATCTTGAGCAACTTGCTCTATCTTATCCTGGCGTGATTAAGACCTATGCTATACAAGCAGGTAGAGAGTTGCGTGTGATTGTAGGTGCAGATAAGATTGACGATGCTCAGACAGAACAATTGTCGGCTGAAATCGCTAAGAAGATTCAAGATGAAATGACATATCCGGGACAAGTGAGAATCACAGTGATTCGTGAAACTCGTGCCGTAAGCTTTGCTAAATAATAACAGGTAATATGGATAGCAATAGCTCAGATATAAATAAAGAGTGTTGCGAGCATAGCGAAACCGAAAACCGCATGTCGGGTAAATGTCCACGCAGCAAGCTGCAAAGCTATAACTGGCTGGAAGACATTCCTGGCGGGTATGGAGAATATGACATTGTAGAGGTGTCGTTCAAGAATACCAGAAAAGGTTTTTTCAAGAATAGTTCGCACATTCCGTTGGCAATAGGCGATATTGTGGCAGTGGAGGCTAATCCAGGTCATGATATAGGTAAAGTGTCAATGGTGGGTAAACTCGTGAAATTGCAGATGAAGCGTGCAAACCTTCGTCCTGATATAGAAATCCTGCGCGTGTTCCGAAAAGCTAAACAGAGTGATTTGGAACGCTATGAGGAGGCTAAAGCCAAGGAAGTGGATACGATGATCCGTTCACGGAAGATTGCTGAAGACCTCAAGCTGAACATGAAAATAGGCGATGTTGAGTATCAAGGTGATGGTAACAAAGCTATTTTCTATTATATTGCAGATGAACGCGTGGATTTCCGTCAGCTTATAAAAGTTCTTGCCGATGTATTTAAGGTGAGAATTGAAATGAAACAGATTGGAGCAAGACAGGAAGCAGGCCGAATAGGCGGAATCGGTCCGTGTGGTCGTCCTCTATGCTGTTCAAGCTGGATGTCTAATTTCGTATCAGTAGCAACAGGTGCTGCCAGATATCAAGATATTTCCTTGAATCCGCAGAAGTTGGCAGGTCAATGTGCTAAACTCAAGTGCTGTTTGAATTTCGAGATAGATTCCTATGTGGAAGCAGTGAAACAATTACCAGACAAGAATATACCGCTAGAAACGAAGGATAACATTTATTATCATTTCAAGACAGATATCTTCAAGCGTGAAATGACATATTCTACCGATAAGAATATTGCAGCAAATCTTGAAGTCCTTACTGCTGACAGAGTATATGAAGTTATTTCGCTTAACCGTAACGGAGTGAAGCCTGATAAACTGAATTTGGATTCGGACGAGCGTCAACGCGAAATGAAGGAATTTGGCGATATTATTGGTCAGGATAGCGTAACACGATTTGACAAGGCGAAGAAAAAGAAGAACCGTAATAGGAACAATCGTGATCGCCGACAAGGGAACGCTGATAATCGTCAAGAAAGAATGTCGCAGTCGGGAGAAGGAAACGATATGGGTAATCCTGTTAAGGAGAAACATCATGACGGAGACCACCAAAAGCGACAGAACAATAGAAGACCGAAAGGCGAAAACAGAAACAAACAGAACAATACATCAAATAATGTAAAAGGTGAACAAAATGCGACCAAAACTGATTAATACTTCGGTAAAAGGGAACAGCATAGGCATACTTTTATTATTGATACATTTAATATGCTTAGGAGCTTGTTCTCCTAAGCATTCTTCATATAGTGACTTTGTGGAAATTGCCGAAACGGGTTGGGCTCGTGGCGAATCCTTCGAGTTTATTCCTCACTATGGCGATTCTCTAGCTGCTTATGATGTTAAAGTTGCATTCTGTTATGGACATAATTATCCGTTCAGGAATATGTGTCTTGTAGTGGATTATATGCATGGAGATTCTCTATTGGACCGTAGATATGAGGATTTTGTTGTTGCTGATGAATATGGTAACAAGAAAAATGCTGGTTTTGGTGTTGCTTACCAGGCAGAACGCATTATTGACACTCATGTGTCGGTGGGTAAGTTTGATAAAATAAGAATATGGCATGGCATTGACTGTGATACGCTTAGAGGTATAACCCAAGTGGGCGTGACGATAATGCCAATGGAGCCATAATTTTAGATTTAACGAATGGTATTATAATATTTAAGAGGTGGATTATGATACAGTCATATGTAGAAAACGATATTAATATAAGATTGGAGCGTATTGGAGCTGCTCTTGCGAGTAATGGTTATGACGCAATTCTAATAACAAGTAATGCCAATCTTTACTATACAGCAGGGCGAGTGTTCTCGGGCTATACCTATATATGTGCCGATGGTTCTGTGACATATTTTGTGAAAAGACCTGTAGGTCTTGCTGGTGATAATGTGCAGTATATCCGTAAACCGGAACAGATTGCCGATCTTTTAACTCAAAAGCCAGGTAAAATTGCATTTGAACTTGATAGCTTGACCGTTAATGATTTCGCACGCTTGTCAAAAGTCTTTGGCGAAAGCGAGATTGTAGACGGCTCTTCTATACTTAGAAAACTGCGCTCAGTAAAGACTGCCTATGAAATAGGCAAGATGAAAGAAAGCGGTGTGAAACATGATGAAGCGTATAGGCATATTCACAGGATATATCGTGATGGCATGACTGATATAGAATTGCAAATTGAAGTGGAAAGGCTTTTACGCATGGAAGGCTCGTTGGGTATATTCCGCATTCATGGTGAAAGTATGGAAATTTTTATGGGCAATGTCCTTTGCGGAGATAATGCCGATTCGCCTTCGCCTTATGACTTCGCGATGGGAGGCGCTGGACTAGATGCATCTCTTCCAGTGGGAGGGAATGGCACTCCTATTAAGCCTGGAATGACTGTAATGGTAGATATGTGCGGCAACTTCAATGGGTACATGACCGATATGACACGAGTCTTCTATGTGGGTAAGCTTGATGAAATGGCTAAAAAAGCACATGAAACCTCAATAGCAATACATCATAGACTGGTAAAAGAAGGAAAGCCAGGTGTGCCAGCGAGCAGACTGTATGATATTGCAATGGAAATGACAATCGAAGCCGGTCTAGAAGACTTTTTCATGGGGCATAAGCAGAAGGCTGGGTATATAGGTCATGGCGTAGGTATTGAAGTAAATGAAGCACCTGTACTGGCACCTCGTAGCCGAGATATTCTTGAATCTGGTAATGTAATAGCGCTGGAGCCTAAATATGTAATACCTCATGTGGGGGCTGTAGGTATAGAAAGCACTTATGTAGTTACTGATAACGGGCTAGAATGTATTACTAATTATCCAGAAGAAATTGCGGAGTTATATTAAGAAACCACTGCATCATAACAAACAATGATAGATAATATAGAACAACATATAAAAGAGCATTTGTCAAATACGGTATTTCATACTGTAGGCGATGTTGCCGATGAAATGGGTCGCGAGTGCTATGTCGTGGGTGGCTATGTACGGGATATACTGCTTGATAGACCGTCGAAGGACATCGATTTTGTAACCGTAGGCAGTGGAATTGAAGTAGCCGAAAAGGTTGCGAAAAAGTTAGGGCCCCGTACCAGTGTCGCAGTATTCAAGACTTATGGAACTGCACAAGTTAAGTCACAAGGTTTGGAACTTGAGTTTGTAGGTGCTCGTAGAGAATCATATACTAGGAATAGCCGTAATCCGATAGTTGAAGACGGAACACTGGAAGATGATCAGCGCCGCAGAGACTTTACAGTCAACGCCATGGCGATATGTGTAAATAAAGATGCTTATGGCAAGTTGCTTGACCCGTTTGATGGAATAGGGGATATGGAACGCAGGATTATTCGCACGCCGCTTGATCCCGATATAACCTTCTCCGATGATCCATTACGAATGATGCGTGCAATACGCTTTGCTACGCAATTGGGGTTTGATATATATCCCGAAACTTTCGAAGCAATTATTCGTAACCGTGAAAGGATAAGAATAATTACTCGCGAGCGTATATTTGATGAATTGATGAAGATCATGAAATCGGCTAAACCGTCAAGAGGATTCTATCTATTGAAGGAGAGTGGTCTGCTTGATATTATTCTGCCAGAACTATCGGCGTTGTGTGGTGTTGAGGTCGTTAATGGTCGTGGTCATAAGGATAATTTTGAGCACACATTGCAGGTGCTTGACAATGTAGCAGAAAAGTCCGGATATGTGTGGCTCAGATGGGCTGCATTGTTTCATGATATAGCAAAGCCGGTCACTAAATTGTATGATAAGAATACCGGGTGGACCTTTCATAATCATAATTTCGTGGGGGCAAAGATGATACCTCGCATTTTCAAAAGAATGAAGATGCCAATGGATTCAAAGATGAAGTATGTGCAGAAACTTGTGGAGCTGCACATGCGGCCTATAGCTCTAGTGGAGGATACGGTTACCGATTCGGCAGTACGCAGATTGCTTTTTGATGCAGGTGATGATATTGAGGATCTGATGCTCTTGTGTGAAGCAGATATCACAAGCAAGAACCAGGAAAAGGTTAAGAGATTCATTGATAATTTCAAGCTTGTGAGAGAGAAGATGAAAGAAATTGAGGAGAAGGACCGCATAAGGAATTTCCAGCCGCCAGTAGACGGATTGGAAATAATGCGTGTATTCGGACTTGAGCCATGTCAGGAAGTAGGGCAGCTGAAAGAGAAAATCAAAAATGCTATACTTGACGGAGTGATTGGGAATAATCATGAGGAAGCATATGAATACATGCTTGTTAAGGCAAAAGAAATGAATTTAATACCAAAAGAAAGCGGAAATTAATTTCCGCTTTCTTTTTATATGATATGTATTGCATCTCTAATGTATCCTATATAGATTATCAGTGACAGAAGATACAAGGCTACTGTATTGTATAGGAACCGGTGGTTGGTGGTTATGTGTCTTCTGTTACGGCTTATTTGATATAATAGGATAAATATCCATGTAATTACGAATGCCGACCAGAATGACCAACCTTGTGATATGCTTATTTCCCATTTACCGTAATGAATAGAAAAGCCAGATTTAAGGTAAATGAAAATCGCAGCGCTGGAACCAGCAATGATAGCGATGATTCGTCCGCATATCAACAGGGCTTGCGGGTGATTCTTGAAATGAGCCAGAACAAATCTCACTATATAGGGAGTAGCATAGAAAAGTGCAAAAATCAATAGAACCCCAATGATTTGTTTATATAAAGGCATTGACAAATGGAAATCATTATATATGTTATCTATTGTAATTGTCGTCGCCATAAATATAAGTGATGACAGGAATGAATTGTGAAGGTCCCCTTTTCTGCTATCATACAGAAATTCTGTTATTGACAGGACTGTAATAGCTATCGCATTGATTATGCTGGTGCCTAGGCTGTCCATAATAGGCAGAATAACGAGTGCATTTATTATGATTAGAACTAATGACAATGCACGCTTGGATTCTATTTTATGCTTGTTGTTTGCCATTAATTTTAATCGTTAGTGCTGTTGTTATTGTCATTTCCTAATACAGGTAGTCTCCAATTGTATATAACAGAGAGGACGCGTATCAAGATTATTATTCCTGCGCATGTAATTTGTTGAAGCATTGTGCTGCCGCCTAAAAAATATATCAGCCAATAACTTAGTCCACCGGCAATGCATGCTGTAGCATATACTTCTTTGCGGAAAATCAAAGGTTCTTCGTTTATTAATATATCTCTAAGCACACCGCCGAATGCACCAGTTATTGTACCCATAATAATTGCCACCCACATAGGAAATCCGAAATCGAGAGATTTCTGCATACCTATCACCATGAACAACGCTAGACCAATGGTGTCAAATATGAAAACGGTGTGGTCCAATCTTACAAGAAATTTTTTGAAAATAATAACGAGTATAAGTGCAATGGCTGTGACTACAAGATACCAATTGTTAAGCATCCAGAATGGGGTGGTGCTTAAAAAGAGGTCACGAATGGTTCCTCCTCCAATAGCTGTTACCAGACCTACTATATATGCTCCGAACCAGTCGAATTTCTTTACGGCAGCCAGTCTAATACCACTTATTGCAAATGCTAATGTTCCGATTATTTCTACTATAAGCAGGAATGTACTTTCCATTTAAATTAATTGCTTGATTATGCAACTGCAAAATTAATAAAAAAACAGCAATAAAAATAGAGCCATAGCTGTGTAATAGCTATGGCTCCTATTAAAGTATGATAATCAATGGAATCAAATGTCCTTTGCCTCAAAATTCTTTTTTCTTGATGAACCGAAGCGGAAACTTACACCGCTCGCAAAACTGAACTTAGATGCATCAACAGGTATAAATTGCTTGCTGAACTTGGTTAGGATATAGTCAGCTCCAATGAAGAAGTTTCCAAGGGTTATTGTTGCTCCGACTGAACTTCTTACATTTGATACCGATCCGTTTATCGCTGCACCAAAAGATTTGACAGGCTTAAAGTTCACAGTAAGCATTCCTTCAGTATAATTTTTAGGAGCGCCTACTCGAGAAGATACGAGTAAACCGAAAGTTATCTTGTTTTTCAATACTCCATATTCAGCTCCAGCACGGAATGTTGTGTATAGAGATGTTGTCTTTGAAGTTGCAGATTGATCTCTATCGAATTTGATCAATTCTTTTAAATCATCGCCTATTTCTTCGGCTGCATCTTCAAAATCCTGGCTGTCTTCTGCAGCAATGTTATCAAAACCTTTATAAGAGAAAGACTTGCCTCTATTGCAAATTACACTGGCATTGTCCCAATTGATAAAGCCTATGTCAGTGATTGCAAGTGATACATTAAGGTTGTCCATGATTTTGTAAGTAGCACCCAAGTCAAGACCTAGACCGAAGCCTCCTAGTTTTGCTTTGAATTCAACATCGTCAATTTCACCGTCATTGTTGGTTCTTAGATCCAATGCTTGTGATGTGACAATACTTGTGTTATGTTCAATATTCCATTCTTTGTCGGTCATGTGAATTCGCATATTATCAATATTGGCATTTGCGTAAGCAAGGCCAAGAATGAATTTAACTTTGGCACCAATGGTTAATTTCTTATTGATGTCGCGAGCATGACCTAGAGCTATTTCGCTATAGGCTTGCATTCGGCCACCGAATTTGTCAAGCTTGTATTCAGTATCACCATCGGCTTCCTGACCTTCTTTTAGAAAACGGAAGATGTCTTTTGGAATATAGAATCCTCCATGCATTTTCATTGATAAGCCAATAGAGTTAGTTCCACCCCATGCGTTGAAACCTACTGTTAGGAGATTTGTAGCTGTTTCAAACTCTAGCGAGTTGATGTCCTTGAATTTAGACATTGCATCTTTAACACTAATTTCTGGGTGGGTGAAAAGACGCATTTTATCATCACCGTAAGGAGTCATGAATGATCCTAGCCCCAAGTCGCTATTGATTGTAAAATATCCTCCTAATGGCAGAGTAACCCAACCTTTATCAGTTGTTAGTGCTGGGTTAAGGTAATGAGATTGAGGATTGTTAAGGAAGTATAACGAGTTTGGTGCTTGTGAATTAGCAACTAGTCCTATAAGGGATAGCGCAACTGTTGATAATATATGTTTAATCGAAAATTTCATAATAGTAAGCATTTTAAGATTTATAGTTCAGTTGTTATACCGTTAGGAATTTTTGCTACAATATTTTTAATCAATAGATATTGTTTATTGCTTAAAGATATATTTTCTACTTTGTTGGCTGCATTAATAGTGTATACAATCTTTTCAAGTCGTTCTAAATCGTCGCTGTCATTATTGACTTTCAGATTTATTTTCATTCTTGATGTAGTAGAGTCACCATTGTTGCCGCCTGCATCAATAGTAATGTTATTAGAATGTATTCCATTAAGCTCGTTACCATCGTAATCAAAGAACTTGAATGAGATTTCAAGTCCTACTGGAATGGTTGATTCAACATCAGCTTCAATAGATATTTCGTCGGTAAGGTCAGAAATATCACTTAAATCTTCCTGTAAGTTAGTAATTTCATCGGTGTAGTTAATCGATAGAGCTTCGAATGAGAAAGGCACCTCTACACTATAACTTCCCGACAAATTATGGCTTACACCTAGCTCGATACCAGTGCTGTTGATACCATCAGCATATACATCTCCAGCAGTGATTTCGTAATAATCTGGAATAGGACTTATTAATCCTGGAAGATCAGGACAAATGATAAGAGTTTCGTCGGCTGCAACTTCTCTTTCTTTGTTAGAGATGACCAATTTAGTCGTTGCGTTAGGCTTCACAATATTATCTCCAGTAATGTCTATTGATACAGGGTTGCCTGTAGCATATCCGGCATTATTGTAAGGAGTAATATTGATGCTTGTGGATAGTCCTAATCCAACAGGGTTGTCAAGTGTAATTTTGAATAGCAGGTCGTTAGGCTTGAACTCCGAGGTCTCATCTTTAATGAAATCGGGGATATCGTTAAGTGCAAGCTGTTCATTGATATCTACATCTGGCTTAAACTTGCCGTTGATGCTTGTGATATTTGTTGCAAAGACCTCATAAGAGAAATCAAAAACTGTTTGTTTGCCTTCAAGCTCTGCTGGTATTGCAGTAAGAACAGCTTCGTCAACGGTAATTGTAATTTTTTCATTATCTGGTAGATTGAAGTATATATCACCATTTTCTTTAGTGAAATATTTGTCTTGTAGTTCCTCTGGAACTTCGGCGCTTTCAATATATATTTCTATTTCAGCTGAAAGATTTTTCTCATCATCAATATCTTCTTTTAGGTAAATATCGTGACGATATATTTCATGAGGAAGATCTTCTTCTTGATTCTCGTCCTTAAGTGTAAATATTTCAGGGAACTTTATGTGTACTTCTTTCAAATGAACTTCTTTGATACCATGTGTTCCATTGTAGCTTTCCATCTCTGCACCAATGTATTCTTTAGGAATGAATATCTTGATGACAGACCTGGCACCAGAGTGTCCGTTGGCATTTAGTTTACCATCTCCATTGAAAGTGATTTTATATGCTTTTTCAATCTCTGAAGGCAATTTGGTTTTTGTAATATCAATATCGTATTCAGCTTCAGAGTAAACATCTACATCTAGTTCATATGGATTTTTCAAAATAGGTAAATCCAAATCTTTGCGATATTCCCACATCCATTCTTCGTAACCTTCGATAGAAGTTACTGGAATGTCAATGGCATGTTCAATGAAATGCGGGTCAAGACCGTTGATTTCAAAATAGTCAATTTTCTTTATTTCGGTAGAAATTTCACCTTCGGCATTCAGTTGATAAATGCCAGTTATATCGTTAGTTTTAAGATTTTCACCTTCTTTAATAATACGCTTTAAATAAATGGTGTCGGTTTTTCCCACTGGAATTGAGAAGTTCTTTCCAATGGTCATTTCCCCATCAATGTCTTTTGATAAATCATACTCGTTGTCGCAAGATGTTATCGCCATAGATAGCAATAGACCACTTGCCACGAATAGAATGTGACGAAGTTTTTTCATAAATTAAAGATTTTATGTGTTGTTTGTTAGTTGTTGTTAATTATAAGCGCATACAATAATGAATAATTATTGATGAATTGGCATATAATTTCTGCAAATGTAGTATTTATTTATAAAAAAAAGAAAACTGAGTGACTATTTGTGATAAAATTTGCAAAATTCTTTAATTCCGCATTCGAGGCAGTTAGGTTTCCTGGCAGTGCATACATATCTACCATGCAGTATTAGCCAGTGGTGTGCAGTGGCTATCAGTTCTTTAGGGAAATGTTTTACAAGTGTTTTTTCTGTTTCAATAGGTGTTTTAGAATTGTTGGTTAATCCTATTCTGTTTGATACTCTGAAAACATGTGTGTCTACAGCCATTGCCGCTTTGTTGAAAACGACCGATAGAATGACATTAGCAGTTTTTCTGCCTACTCCAGGAATCTTTACTAGTTCATCAATGCTAGCTGGAACTTCTCCGTCATAGCAATCTACAAGCATGTTTGCCATGCCGATCAGTGATTTGGATTTGTTATTAGGGAAAGTAACACTCTTTATATATTCAAAGACATCATTCTGAGATGCTTTGGCGAGTTCGTATGCTGTAGGATATGCTTTGAAAAGAGCGGGTGTTACCATGTTTATCCGTTTGTCTGTGCATTGTGCCGATAGTATAACGGCAACTAGCAACTCAAATGGAGTACTGTAGTTCAGTTCGGTCGTAGGCGAAGGCATGTTTTCCATGAAATATTCTATAACGCCATTGTATCTTTCGTTTATAGTCATAAGCGTGAATTTATAGATTATAATGTGTTTTTATTTTAGATTAAATAAATGAAGGCCCTCATTAGAGAGCCTTCGGTATAATATTAATGAGCTGATTCAAATTCTTCAAGGAATCTCATGTCGTTTTCGGAGAACATTCGTAAGTCCTTAACCCGATACTTAAGATTCGTGATTCGTTCAATACCCATACCAAGAGCATAACCGCTATAAGTCTTGCTGTCAATGCCGCTTGCTTCAAGTACATTAGGGTCAACCATTCCACAACCAAGAATTTCAACCCAACCGGTTCCCTTGCAGAATGCGCAACCTTTGCCACCGCAGAGATTACAAGAAATATCCATTTCTGCAGAAGGCTCGGTGAATGGGAAATATGATGGGCGAAGACGAATGTTTGTTTCTGGTCCGAACATTTCTCTTGCGAAATATAGAAGAACTTGCTTTAAGTCGGTGAACGAAACATTCTTGTCTACATATAATGCTTCAACTTGGTGAAAGAAGCAGTGCGCACGATAAGAAATTGCCTCATTACGGTAAACTCTTCCTGGGCATATAATTCTAATAGGAGGTTGAGAATGCTCCATAGTACGGCTTTGTACAGATGAAGTGTGTGTGCGCAGAAGAATGTCGGCTGGATTACGGCTTATGAAGAATGTGTCCTGCATGTCTCTTGCAGGGTGATCATCGGCAAAATTCATAGCCCCGAATACATGCCAGTCGTCTTCGATTTCTGGACCTTCTGCAAGAGTGAAACCCAATCTGGAGAAAATGTCAATGATTTCTTCACGCACAAGTGATATAGGATGGCGTGTACCAAGCTGTGCTGGAGCTGCAGAACGAGTGAGGTCAATAGTTTCGTCATCGTTCTTCTTTTCTTCAAATGCAGCCTTTAATGAATTTATTTTCTCAGTTGCAAAATTCTTCAATACATTCAACTTTTGGCCGATTTCTTTCTTTTGCTCGTTAGGAACATTGCGGAAATCGTTGAAAAGTGAAGGTATTTCGCCTTTTTTACTTAGATATTTAATACGAAGAGCTTCCAATGCATCAGCATTAGCAGCTTCAAGTGATTTAATCTCTTCAGTGAGTTTCTCTATTTTTTCTAACATTGTGATGTGCAAGTAAATTTATTCGGCAAAGTTAAGAAAAACTTTGTATCTTTACCGCATGAATAGTCATGAATTTGAAGAAAAGATTGCAGAATATGCAAAAGAACATGGTTTGCTGGTCAATGGTGACAGGGTGGCAGTAGCGCTGAGTGGTGGAGCCGATTCTGTCGCTTTGCTGCGCGTGTTACTGTCTTTAGGTGTGGAATGCATGGCTTTGCATTGTAATTTTGGCCTTCGTGAAGACGAGTCGGACAGAGATGAGGCTTTTGTCCGTAATTTGTGCATTGACATGGGTGTTGCTCTTGAAGTGAAGTCGTTTGATGTGGCTAAATATGAGGCTGAGAATCATGTGTCAACTGAAATGGCTTGCAGAGAGTTGCGGTATGAGTGGTTTGAGGAGCGGGTGAAGTCCTTGAGGTGTCATGCATTGGCTGTGGCACATCATCACGACGATGATGTTGAAACATTTTTCTTGAATATGTTGCGCGGTTCGGGCATTCAAGGACTCGCAGGTATCAAGCCTCGGAATGACTATATTATACGACCATTGTTGTGCGTGACACGAAGAGAGGTAGAAGACTATTTGCGAGAGTTGGGGCAGCCTTATGTCGTTGATAGTACCAATTTGACTAATGATTTCAAACGCAATAAGATAAGGAATGTTTTGATACCAATGCTCAATGAATTGTTCCCAGATGCTAACGCGGGTTTGACTAGGACTTTGAATAACTTGAAAGGAAATAATGATTTGTATCAGGAATTGGTGGAAAGAGTGAGCTATTCTGTTGAGAACATTGGTCTTGATGTTTCGGTAATTGACATGAAAGAACTTTCTAAGTTGGGAAATGGCATGTCTACGGCTTTGTATGAATTGTTGAAAACATACGGGTTTAATTCAGAGCAGGTATATAACATTTATAAGTCTTACTGTGGAGGGGCAGTGGGACAGCATTATTTCTCTTTTAGTCACGAAATTGTTGTTGGTAGAGATTGTATAGAAATTTTTCCAAAGAGTGAGCCGTATGTGCTTGATAAAGAGAAGATTAATCTTATGGAACTCTTAAATGGGAGCAATTCGAACACTCCGTTAACAGTGAGCATTGAAACTAAAGAATCGGGAGTAGCATGTATACCTGGTATTGATGGTATACAAACAATTGCGCTTGATGTGGAAATATTAAAACAATATCCGGAATTAACTCTTAGGGAATGGCGAGTAGGTGATCGCATCAAGCCGTATGGAATGAAAGGATCGAAATTGGTTAGCGATTTGTTCGCTGATGCTAAATATACAGAGTCGCAGAAGCGAAATGCTCGTTTGCTTTGTGCTGGGGACGATGTGCTTTGGGTTGTGGGCTTGCGTGCTTCACGATTGTTCAAAGTAGAATCAAGTAAGAATGAATATTTAAAAATCTCGTTTGTTTCGTATAAAAGTTGAATATTTTATTGGCTAGTTGACAGAATGAATCGTTCGGAATGGCGGCTTTAAGTTTTATTAACGCTTTATTATGGCAAAAATGTATCAAATATTTTAAGAAATACGAAATGTGATGTATTTTTGTAAAATCATTTCAAATTATTTGAACTAACACATAATAGGAAAATATTCAATAATTATTAATCGTGCATGTATATTTATTGCATGCTGTAAATGAGAAGAAAATGAACAAGAGACTGCTTAAAGTATTGGCGTTGGCAACTATATGTGTTGCGCCAATGAGTGTATCTGCACAGGAATTCTTGCCTGCAGATAGCTTGAAGGTTATTAAATCAAAGCAAGTTTTTACTGAAGCACAGAATCGCATGTATTTTGTGCTAGGTAGAGGCGTAAAACAGGACATTTACACTTATTCTGGCGTAAAACTTGAGTATTTCAAGCCCGTGAACTGGAGATTGTCTCCGCTATTGAGTGGGGAAATCCTTTATTCTGATGAAAAGAAGGTGAGACTATGGAACCCTTATAAGGAAGAAGAAGGAAAGGTCCTATTCAAGACAAAAGAAAAGAATCAGATTCATTCATTGGCATATTCTCCTGATGGTACATATGTGCTTGTTATAACAAAGGACAACCAAATTAATAAGTGTGTAACAGACGAGAAGGTAAAGAATAAGATCAAATATACAGCTCAATTGGCAGGAACACCTTCAAAGATGCAAATTAACAATCAAGCAAATGTCGCTTTGTTTGTAGAAGGTAAGAATGTTGAAGTGTTCAACCTGGAAAGAGGTGTAAGCCGTAGAGTGTTGAACTTTGATCAGGAAATTATTGATATTGATTTCTCTGAAAATTGCCGTGAGTTTGCTGTTCTATTTAAAGACGGAAGCATGAAGGTTGTAAATGCTACCGATTTGAAAGAAAAGAAGAGCTATGCACCTATTATGGGCGCAGTGAACTGTATTTATCACACTCAAGGAAAATATGTTATCGTAAATACAGGCCAATCATTCCAGATGCTTAACCTTTTGACTTCAAAGATAGACTATATCATAAGTGTTGATGGAGAAGATTTGTTGGCATTGGATTTGTTGGAAGATGCTCTAGGTAAAGACCAATTGTTCTTTGTAAGAGATAGCAATATCGGTGTGTATCCATTGTCGGGTGTTGAACGCTATCACACTATGGACTTGAAGTATGCATTGGATTTGCAAATGTCAGAATGGGCGAAAATCCGTGACGGTGAAAGTGAAGATGAATACCGCAATCGTGTGAATGATGATTCTCGTGCACAATATGCATTGCAACTAGAGTATGATTTGGTATCTCAAATGGCAGGTAACCTTATTAATGAAGACGGTGCAAGATTCGGTAAATATGTAGAAAATAATCAAGTGTTGGCGGTTGATTTCAATAATATCCCTTCAATTTACTTGAATATCCCTTCAGCCGACTTGAATGAATTGAACAGCATCGAAGATATCGAGTTCTTCAATACTATTTATGGTCTTGACGATAAGGACGAATTCGAGGTAATCTATACCGATGCAAGAAATAAGCACACAGGTAAGGTCTATATGTATGACAACCGTAGCCGTGAAACAATTTCTTTTGCACAAGATGATTTCGTACCTATGGAAGTAATCCAGCTTGCAAACTTGGAAGCTGCTAAACTTGAGGCTATGAAACAGGAAATCATGGAAGAGGCAAAGACTCAAGACCTTCTTACAGACCACACTCACATCACTGTGAATACTGAAGTTGAGCAAGATGTTGATGCTGATGGTAACAAGATTCTTAATTACAATGTAGGTTATGTATATCAAGTAGAAGAAGAATTCAGTGAACGCGATGACTTCAAGGCTGGTAAGTATGTTGCAAGCGAATCAAATGCTGCTGTGCAGATGCTTAATGTGATTGAAAAGTCAATGAAGGAAGATTTTGCTAAATATCTTGATGACTGTAGCAAGATTATTATCAACATTACTGGTTCTGCCGATGCAACTCCAATTAATGGCAAGTTGAGATATAATGGCGAATATGGTGAGATTGTAAATCAGTTGGCTACTCAAGACGGTGAATTGACAAGCATGACTGTAACTAAGGTTAAGGGTATTACTTCAAATGAAGAACTTGCATTGGTTCGTGCAATCGGTGTAGGTGAATACTTGAAGCAAGGTGCATTCAATAATACAACAGCTGCTCCTATAGAATACAAATACAATGTAGAAGTATCTAAAGAAAAGGGTAGCGCATTCCGTCGTATTAAGGTTGCATTGAAGTTTGTTGATACATTCAAGAAACAATTGGGTAAAGAATAATAAATTAGTTCTATTATAAAAATTATGAAACTTAATCTCCTCTAGTTTTGCTAGAGGAGATTTTGAAATTATATAAAGGATATGAAAGTTAAGAGTTTATATGGCATTTTGTTTATAGTTCTTTGTACGCTAGGAATATTTTGTGTCGATGCTCAGCAAGCAGTGACAATGAGAAGGGCTTCGTTTGATACACTAAGTACAAACAGGGCTCAAGTATTGGATACTGTTGTTGTAAAAAAGTCGGAAGTAGAAATAGCCGATAGTCTATTTGCAAAGTATGAAAGCTTGGCAAGTAAAGGTACAACAGGTGACGCCTTGTATAAGGTAATCAATAGCTGTTGTGCAAGCTATATAAATGTACTTAATGATCCGTCACTTTCTTCTAGCTATCTTTCAGCAAAGAGGAGATTGAGAACTTTATTCCCGAGATTACAAGAAGGAGGCGTTTTCTATAGTCAAAAAGGAAATAATCCAATGGCAATGGAAATGCTTGAGAAGTATATCATGATTCCCAAGCACCCTCTTTTTAAAGATGAGCTATTCTCCTTTGTGTCAAATTATCCTGACTTAGTGTTTTATGTTGCGTCAAGCAAGTATAATTCAAGAGATTTTAAAGCTACTATAGAATTATTGAATGAGTATCTTGATACTCATAGCAAAACTTATGAACAGCAAGCCTACTTGATTCTGAGCAAGGCTTATGGTTACACCAATCAAGGTGAACACCAAATTTATACCCTAATGAAAGGTGTGCAAAAGTATCCAAAAGATGCAAAGTTGCATAAAGATATAATCGAATACCACATAAATACGCGAAATGCCAGCCAGGCAGAATATAATCTCATTAATTATGAGGCACTAGGAGCAAGCCAATTTGAATTGCTTAGCATTAAGGCTAGAATAGCCGAGATAAAAGAAGATTTCCGTTCATGTATGATGCTAAGTGAGCAATTATATACATTGGATACAACCAATTTTAATAGCATAGTATTGTATGGCCGTGCTTGCTATAATTTTGTGGTTGATGAAATGAAAAAAGGTAAAATGGATGTAAAGGGTCGTCCATTTGTAGAATTGAATCCGCAATTAGAAACTGCGGCAAAGATGTTTGAACAATCAATTGCTAGAAAGCCAAAAGAAAAGCAGTACTATGATGCATTGATTGATACCTATTTATTACTAGACAGAAAAGATGAAGCGCAAACAGTTGCTGAAAAACTTGGCGATCTTATGGGAAAACCAAGAGTGCCAGTAGTCGCTACCAACGACACTATTGCCCAACCAGTAGATTCTGTTAATACAATCAATCATGCAGCAAATTATGTAGCAGATCGTAAGCCTGTCAGCACTATGAATTCTAGCGAAACAAAGGTGGTTCAGAACAATCCTTCAAAGAAACTGGTTACAAGTGCCGGAGTGCCTTTCTTCTCTTCTTTTGCACTTGACTATGTAGAAGAAAGATTGAGAACATGGCTGCAGAAAGGTCCATTTGAAAAAATGGCTGAATATGAAGAACGAACTACAGGTGATGCATTAAAGAACAAGAAACGCGAGCTTGTTAATGAAGCAAGAAAGAAATATATCGGAATGCACCAGGGTAGCGTGGCTAGCCGTGTGAAGGGTATTACGATTGAAGGTTATGACCCTGATAATGAAGTGTATTTGATTAAGTATAATTTAGGACACATGCTTGTGAGAGTTCCGGTAAAGGAACAACAAGCTCAGAATTTCCTAGCAGATTGGGTACAAGGTAAAGTGCGACCAACCAACCCTCAGTTTGATGTAGTAGGAGACTCTATCGTGCTATCTGGTATGACATTCAACTCAATTAATTCAGGTCTTTCTTATAGTTATGCTATGAATGAGCGCTTGCGTTATGAAAAAGTTGATGTGAAAGTAGAAAATGTACTTTATGGCGGTCTTGAAGGCATTGTTGATGCTGATAATACAGGGTCAAATGCTGGTGGCGTGATTATAGATAATTCAACGGTAGTGGTGGGACAGGATAATACCAAGAAGAGTGATATTGATGTTGATATCCCGGTTTTGCCTGATTCGTTAAGAAATGAGACAACATTTGCGTTGATTATAAGTAACGAAAACTATGACTTGGCTGATAAAGTGCATTATGCAATTGCCGATGGTGAGTCTTTCCGTAATTATTGCGAAAAGACATTGGGAATTCCGAAAAAGAATATTGAATATATCAGTGATGCTAGCTACTTCCAAATGAAAGCTAAGATTGAACTTTTTTGTTCTTTGCTTAAAGAATATGGATCTAGTGCAAGAGCTATAGTATATTATTCAGGTCATGGTATACCAAATTATGCAACACAAGAAGCATATTTCTTAGCAAAGGACGGAATTCCAACAAGTATGCAGGCAGTGATACCAATTAATGAATTTTATCAAGAATTGGCTGCAACAGGAGTAAACCGTATTGATGTATTCCTAGATTGTTGTTTCAGTGGAAACGCTAAGAGTGGTAACTCGATTGTTAGTGCTCGTGGTGTTGCGATTAAGCCAAGAGAAAATGCTCCACTAGGAAATATGGTAGTCCTTTCTGCTTGCTCAGGTGATGAAACAGCGTTCCATTATGAAGAAAAACATCATGGCTTGTTTACATATTTCTTGCTTAAGAAATTACAAGAAACTGGAGGTGATGTTACGATGAAGGAATTGTTTGATTATGTGCAAAGTAATGTGCGTCGTGAATCATTGCATAATAATAGGCGTTACCAAACTCCGAATGTTAAATTCTCGGATTCTTTGAGTGGTATGTGGGAAACAATGAAGATGAGATAATATAAACCGGTATAATATGAAACTTAATAAGAAAATATTCGCATTGGTTTTATGTCTTATAGGACTAGTTGCAAATGTAAATGCACAAAGCGTTAAATCCGTGAGTGCTGAATATGTATATGTACAGCCAGAAAATGAAACTTTAGCACAAGCTAAAGCCAAAGCTATACAGAAAGCTAAGGTTCAGGCTCTTGCTGATGAATTCGGTACTTTGATTGAACAGTCAAATTTCACGAATACTCGTGAAGGTAATTTGTCCTTTGTCTCAATGGGAATGAGTGAAGTGAGAGGTGAATGGTTAGGAGATACCAAAGAACCTGAATTTACTTTTGCGATGAATGACATAGGTCTTAGAGTTATAACAGTAAAAGTATGGGGGAAGGCCCGTGAAATAGTTTCTGCAGGCATTGATGTTGATGCTAAACTTTTGAAGAATGGTATAGAAGCCAGATACGAAGATGATGAATTTAAGGAAGGAGACGAGTATTATATATCTTTCCGTTCGCCAGTAGATGGCTAT